>CAYPDO010000345.1:2294-4088 GCA_964409495.1 uncultured Bordetella sp. | reverse complement strand
CGGCTGCGGCTGCGGCTGCGGATCAGCCAGTCGGCGGGTTGAGCCGCGGATCCACCACCAGGCGCTGCTGCGCCAGCACCCGCAAGCCCGCGCGCGCCGGCGCCGGCAGGTGATCGGGCGCGAACACCAGGTTCCAGCTGGCGCGCGACACCACGCTGGGCAGCACCAGCGCGCCATGCGCCATCAGCAGCTCGCCGCCCCAGCGCTGCTGGCCGGCGCTGGGCCAGCCGGCCTGCAGCCAGGCCGGGTTGGGCACCTCGTCGGGCTGCAGCACGCGCACCGCCGCGGGCGGCAGCTGCAGCGCGGTGAGCACATGCGGCTGGGTATCGAGCACCTCGAACCCGCGGTGCACCGCCACCTCCACCAGGCAGGTGGCGGGGTCGAGGCTGCAGTACACCGCGCGCAGGCCCTTGGGGTTCCAGCGGCCGCCAAAGCGCTCGGCGCCCACGCCGCTGTCCCAGCTGGCGGCAAAGCGCTGGGCGTCGATGCGCCAGGCGGTGAGCTGCGCCGCATCGCCGCCCAGCGCGGCCGGCAGCGGCGCCATGCCGGCGGGCAGCCCCGCCTCAGCTGTAGACGCCGTGTTCAAGCCGGCCCAGGAATTCAGCCACCAGCTCAGCGCCCTGCAGCGTGCGCAGCAGGTCGATCGGCCGCGCGCCGTCCAGGCCCATGGCCGGGTGGGCCATCCAGCGCTCGGCGGCCTCGCGGCTGCCGAACACGCTGCTGGCCTGCGCCAGCAGCTCGGCCAGCTGCCAGGTGCGGCTGGCCAGGTCAGGCGGCATCAGCTTGCCCGGCTGCTCCTTCTGGCGGCGCAGCGTGCGCGCGCTGATGCCCACCGCATCGGCCACCTCGTCGGCCGACAGGCCGGTGAGCTGGTCGACCAGGTTGACCAGCATGGCATAGGGCACGCCCTTGACCAGCGCCCCGTGGATCTCGGCACGGCTTTGCGGCACGGTCTTGAACCAACGCTGTCCACCCATGAATTCCACCGCGCCAATGCCCAGCGGCGCGCCGGCCACCGGCTCGGCAGGCTGCGCGCCGGCGGCGTGCCAGGGTGAGGCGGGTTCTCGGGTGTGCAGAATGCGGGCCATGCGGACAATTGTCCGGCCGATCCGGCCAATCGTCAAGCCCGCCCGGCCGGCCCGAACATCGATCCGGCGGCCGGCACCATCCCAAAGACACGAGGCCCGTGGCGGCGTCTGCCGGGCCAGCGCCGATTGCCGCTGCCAGGGCCGCTGGGTACATTGGCCCGCACACCCCAAACCGGAGGAACACCATGGCCTCAGCCGCCTTTCTGCAATCGCTGCCCTTTGTCCTGAGGTGGGAGGGCGGCTATGTGAACCACCCGGCCGACCCTGGCGGTGCCACCAACAAGGGCGTCACGCAGAAGGTCTACGACAGCTGGCGCGCACAGCAGGGCCTGGCCACGCGCAGCGTGAAGGAGCTCGAAGACAGCGAGATGCACGCGTTGTACGAAAGCGGCTACTGGCTGCCGCCCAAGTGCGACAAGCTCGACGAGCCGCTGAACCTGGTGCAGTTCGACACCGCGGTGAACATGGGCGTGGGCCGCGCCGCCAAGTTCCTGCAGAAGGCCGTGGGCGCCAGCGTGGACGGCAGCATCGGCCCGGGCACGCTGCAATGCGTGGCCAACTGCGACCCCGGCGATGCGCTGGTGGCCTACTGCGACACCCGCGAGGCCTACTACCGCAGCCTGGTGGCGAACAATCCGAAGCTGGGCGTGTTCCTCAAGGGCTGGATGAACCGCCTGAACGCGCTGCGCAAGGAGATCGGCCTGCC
>CAYPDO010000345.1:0-2194 GCA_964409495.1 uncultured Bordetella sp. | reverse complement strand
CTGCTGCCGCTGGCCGAGGCCCTGGCCCGGCTCGATCCGGCCGACGCGCCCACGCGCCGGCTGTATGCCCAGGCACTGATCGAAACCGGCGCGGCCACCGCCGCGCTCGACATGCTGCGCCAGTTGATCGCACGCCTGCCCAAGGGCGATGCCGAGGCTGCCGAGGCCTGGGGCCTGGTGGGCCGCGCCTGCAAGCAGATCTTCTTCGACGCCGCCGATGCCAGCGGCGCCGGCGCGCGCGCCGCGCTGGCCGAGGCCGTGCAGGCCTACCGCGTGCCCTGGCAGGCCGATCCGGCGCGCCACACCTGGCAGGGCGTGAACCTGCTGGCCCTGGTGAGCCGCGCGCGCCGCGAAGGCTGGACCGAGATCGCGCCGCGCATCGAGCCCGCCAGGCTGGCGCGCCAGCTGATCGACGCACTGAACGCGGTGCCGAAGAAGGCGCGCGACGCCTGGCACCTGCCCACGCTGGCCGAGGCCACGCTGGGCCTGGGTCTGGCCACCGGCGACCTGGGTCCGGTGGAGGCGCTGCTGAAGGATTACGTCGGCGCGCCCGGCGTGCAGGCCTTCCAGGTGGCCAGCACGCTGCGCCAGTTCACCCAGGTGTGGGCGCTCGACCGCCTGGGCCCCAAGACCCCCGGCACCGGCCTGCGTGGCGAGGCCGATCTGCGCCGCGCCCGCGGCCTGGCCGACATCCTGCGCGCACGCCTGCTCACCCTGCCCGGCGGCGGCCTGCAGCTGCCGGTGGCCAAGGCCCGCCCGGCGGCACCCAAGGCCGCACGCGCGGCCAAAGGCCGGCGGGCTGCCGCTGACCGCGCGCTGCTCACCCCCGGCGTGGCCCCGGTGCCCATGCACCAGGCCGCCGCGGCCGACGCCCCCAGCGACGTGCAGCTCGAGGCCGTGCTGGGTGCCGAGGGCCCGCGCACCTTTGCCTGGTGGCAGGCCGGCGTGGCCGCGTCGCGCTCGGTGGCCGTGGTGCGCAAGCGCCTGGGCCAGCGCATGGGCACCGGCTTTCTGGTGCGGCCGGCCGATTTCGGCCTGCCCGACGCTGCCGGCCCGCTGCTGCTGACCAACTACCACGTGGTCAACCCCGACCAGGTGAAGGATGGCCTGCTGCCCGCCGAGGCCGAGGTGATCTTCGAGGCGGTGGACGCGGGCAAAGCCTATGCGGTGGCCGAGCTGCTGTGGTGCTCGCCGATCGAGCAGCACGATGCCAGCCTGCTGCGCCTGGCCGGCCAGCCCGAGGGCCTGCCGCCGCTGCCGCTGAGCACCCGCCTGCCCGAGATTCCGCCGCCCGACGAGAAGAAGCGGCCGCGCGTGTACGTCATCGGCTACCCCGGTGGCCGCGAGCTGTCGATCTCGTTCCAGGACAACGAGCTGATCGACCATGAAGGCCCGCCCGCCGGCCGGCCGCCGCTGCCCGAACGCTGGCGCGTGCACTACCGCGCGCCCACCGAGGGCGGCAACTCCGGCAGCCCGGTGTTCAACGACAGCGGCTGGGAAGTGATTGCGCTGCACCACAGCGGCGGGCGCTTCAAGATGCCCAAGCTCAATGGCCAGGATGGCAGCTATGCGGCCAACGAGGGCCTGGCGATGGCCACGCTGATCGCCGCGGTGAAAGCCGCCAGGGCCGTCTGAGCGGCTGAGCCGATGGCCTGGCGGCTTGCGCCGCCGGGCCTCATGCTGCCGGCAACGCCTTCTGGCGCGTGGCGAGCAGCGCGCCCAGCGCCAGCACCGCCGCCGACACCGCCAGCCCGGCGCGCAGGCCCCCGGCGCCATCGGCCAGGTGCCCCACCAGGCTGGGGCCCACGATCTGTCCGGCGGCGAACACGATGGTGAAGGCGCTGATGCCGGCCGGCCAGTCGGCCGGCGCCAGGTTGTGGCGCACCAGGGCCGTGGTGCTGGCCACCACCGACAGAAACACCGCGCCGAACAGCGCGCCTGAGCCCAGCGCCACCAGCGCCTGCGTGCCAAGCACGGGTGCCAGCGTGGCCAGCGCCAGCAGCGCACTCAGGCAGGCCAGCGGCAGGCCACCGCGGTGGCGCTGCAGCAGCCCGGCCCACAGCCAGGGCGAGGCCATCACGCCGGCGCCCAGCAGGCTGTAGAAGCCCACCACCATGCCGGTGCCGTGCGGCTGGGCGCGCCGCAGCGTGGCGATGAAGGTCATGTAGCCGAAGTTTCCCCGGGCGAACAGGGA
>CAYPDO010000344.1:0-5511 GCA_964409495.1 uncultured Bordetella sp. | reverse complement strand
CCCTGCCGGCCTACCGTGACTACACGCTGAAGGCGCGCAATGCCGAGACGATTGCGATGGGCACCGCGGCGCAAAGCACGGTGGCGGAATTCGCATCGTTGAACAAGGCGCTGCCGTCGAGCATCGAGACCGCAGCACCGCCGGCGGCCTCGCATGTGAAGTCGATTACTTGGACGAGCCCCAGCCTGATCATCCTGACCAAGACCGAAGCTGAAGGCGCTCAGTCCGAGATCGCCGACAAGACCGTTGTGCTGACCGCCTCGATCGGCGCCGATGGTCAGGTGTCCTGGACCTGCGGCCCGGGCGCAACCAAGGCGATGCCGACGAAGTACCTGCCCGCGTCCTGCCAGACCGCCGCCTCGTCCTGATTGACATTGGCGCTTGACCCGCGAGGGGGCTTCGGCCCCCTTTTTCATGCCCATTGGCGATGTGGTCTTGAAGCACTCGGCATCAATGCGCCCGCCCAAGTCGGCAGGGGGCGCCCTGTTGGTGACCGCCGCGCTTACGCTGTATTGGCTGGCCCGGCCGGTCACAGGGATTCGCCACGACGCCCTGTATTACATGGCCGATGCCCTGCGCCGGCTGCCGGGTGGCAGCCTGTCGGCCGATCCCTTCTTCCACCGCCAGTCGCAGGGCGACTTCTCGATCTTCGGACCGCTGGCGGCAGTTTTGGCCGGTACTCTGGGCATCGACGGCGCCGCCAGTCTGCTGGCCTTGCTGGGATGCCTGGCCTGGCTGCTGGCGCTGGGCTTGCTTTCACGGCGCCTGCTGGGTGACGGTGTCCGCGGCGCGCTGGGGTTCGCGCTGGTGCTGTGCCTGCCCAGGTTCTACGACGGCAACATGATCTTCTCGATCGCCGAGCCCTTTGCCACGCCACGCCCGTGGGCCGAGGCAGCGGCCATGCTGTCGCTGGCGCTGGCCGTGCCGGCCCTGCACGGGGCGGGTCGACTGCAATGCCTGGTGCCGGCGGGGTTGTCGCTGGCGCTTCACCCACTGATGGCCCTGCCGGCGCTGGCCTGGCATGCCTTCTGGCACCCAGGCACACGCCGACGGGCAGCCTGGCTTCTGGGGGGATGCGCGGCGGCACTGGCGGGCCTTGGTGCGGCTGGCATTTCGCCGCTGGACCGCCTGTGGCAGCGCTTCGATGCCGGCTGGTGGGCGGTGGTGGATGTCGCGAACCAGAATGTGCTGCTGCAGCACTGGACGGCCGATGCGCTGGCCCGCGTGGCCGTCCAGGGCCTCGTGCTGGCGGTGGTGGGGTGGCAGATGAAGCGGCGGCATGATCTTGCCGGCCAGCGCGCGGCCAGCGCACTGCTGCTCGCCTGGGCCATTCTCACCAGCCTTTGGGCAATTGGCTGCGCGTCGCGCAACGTGCTGCTGGTGCAATTGCAACTGTGGCGCGTGAACTGGCTGGTGATGGTGGTCCTGCCTCTGCTGTGGCTGCGCACCCACCCCATAGGCGTGCCGTGGACGCGTCTCGACCAGACCCGGCTTGCCCTGCTGGGCGCGGCCTGGCTGGGCGGCATGCACGGCGTGCTGGCGGCGCTGCTGTGGGCAGGTTCGCAGCGGCCCGCCGTCGAGCGCCGGCTGGCTCAGGCGCGCTGGTTCCGGTGGCTGCTCTGGGCCACGGCGGCCGCCACGCTGCCGGTGCTGGCACTGCTGGCACAGGACGTGCTGCTGCAAGCCCAGTTCCACGCCGGCACGGACGACTGGCGGTGGCTCGTGGGGGATATCGCGGCGCTGCCATTGCCGGCGCTGCTGGTGCTGGCCTGCGTGGCCTGGCTGGCCCGGCGGGGCGCCACGCTGCGGCACCTGGCCGATGCCGCACTGTGCATCGCCGCCGCAGCGATGCTGGTGTCGTGGGTGTACAGCGCACGCTGGCAGCCGGCGCCGGACGAGCGGGCGCTGGTCCGGGCCGTGGCGGCGCATCTGCCGGCCGACGCGCTGGTCTGGGCCGAGCGCGGCAATGCCTGGACCTGGCTGGACCTGCATCATGCGCACTACAGCAGCCGCAGCCAGGCTGCCGGCGCGCTGTTCTCCCGCGACACCTCGTTGCGCCTGTTGGCGCGCAACCGCACGCTGGCCAGCCTGGGGCTGCTGGACGATTCCGACGACATGCAGCGCCAGGGCGGCAACAACCGCGCCCTGCGTGCGCGGGGCGCCATGCTGGCCAGCGCACTGGATCAGCTGTGCGTCAGCACGGAGGTCGACACCGCCATCGTGGAGGGCCATCTGGCCAACGCCGACTGGGTGGTGGCCATCAGCCCCTCGGCCACCGTGTCCGGCATCGATTGCTGGCGCCGGAGGAACGCCCCGTGAGCCACGAATTCCTGCGCCACACCGCCGCCAGCGTATTGGCGCTGCTGCTCGATTGCCTGGTGATGGCCGGGTTGATTCACGCCCTGACCTGGGCGGCCCTGCCCGCGTCGGCCTGCGGCTTCCTGGCCGGCATGGTGCTGGCCTACGTGCTGAGCGTCGGCTGGGTCTACCGCGGCCACCAGCACCGCGTCGGCTGGCGCGGATGGTGCGCTTTTTCGGTGATCGGCCTGGCCGCGCTGGCGATCAACTCCAGTCTGGTGTGGCTGGGCACCTCGGCACTTGGCATGGCCTGGCCGATGGCCAAGGCCATTGCCGCGGCGGGCAGCTTCAGTTTCAACCACCTGGCACGGCGGGCAACACTGTTTCGGCCAAACATCAGCAACAGCAGGGGGACGCTGTGAATCCGATCGTCATCATCGGTGCCGGGCCAGCAGGCCTGACGGCTGCGCTGGAACTGCAGCGGGCCGGGCATCAGCAGATCACCGTGGTGGAGGCCAGCGCCGACATTGGCGGACTCTCGAAAACCGTGAACCACCGCGGCAACCGCATCGACATCGGCGGTCACCGCTTCTTCTCCAAATCCGACTGGGTGATGGACTGGTGGCGCGAGCAGTTGCCGATCGCCCTGCCGCCGCAGGCCCAGTCCGAGCGCAGCTTCCGTCTGGCCTACCAGGGCAGCGAACGGCTGCTGGGCTCGGCCAAGATCACGGCCAGCGAATCCGACGCGCAAGTGATGCTGGTGCGCAACCGGCTGTCGCGCATCCTGTTCGGCGGCCAGTTCTTCGACTACCCGCTGCGCCCTGGCCTGGACACGCTGCGCAAGCTGGGCCTGGGTCGCAGCCTGGCCTTTGGTGCCAGCTACGCCATGGCCATGGCCCGGCCGATCCGGCCCGAACGCACGCTGGAAGATTTCTTCATCAACCGCTTCGGCCAGCGCCTGTACCGCCAGTTCTTCAAGGACTACACCGAGAAGGGCTGGGGCCGGGGCTGCCACGAGATCAGCGCCGATTGGGGCGCTCAGCGGGTGAAGAGCCTGTCAGTGCGGCGCATGCTGCAGCATGCGGCACTCAAGGCGATGGGGCGACAGCCGGCGGCCGAGGCCACCTCGCTGATCGAGCACTTCCTGTACCCCAAGCTGGGGCCGGGCCAGATGTGGGAGCAGGTGGCGCAGCGCGTGCAGCGCGGCGGCGCACGCCTGCTGATGCAGGCCTCGGCCTGTCGCCTGCACCGCGACGGCCAGCAACTCACCGGCGTCGATGTGCGTCGGCCCGACGGCAGCATCGAGCACTTGCCCGCCACTCAGGTGATCTCGACGATGCCGGTGCGCGAGCTGTGCCAGGCCTTGTCGCCAGCCCTGCCGACGGCCATCGCCGAGATCGGCCGGCAGCTGGAGTACCGCGACTTCATCACGGTGGGCGTGCTGTACAAGCGCCTGTCGCCCAACGGCGCCGCGGGCGGCCATGTGCCCGACAACTGGATCTATGTGCAGGAGCCCGGCGTCAAGGTGGGTCGCCTGCAGATCTTCAACAACTGGAGCCCCTACATGGTGGCCGACCCTGGCACCGTGTGGGTGGGCCTGGAGTTCTTTGCGCACGAGAGCGATGCGCTGTGGTGCATGGACGACCAGGCGCTGAAGGCCCTGGCCGTGCGCGAGATGGCGCAGATCGGCATGGCGCGGGTTGACGACGCGCTCGATGCCACCGTGCTGCGCATGCCCAAGGCATACCCCGGCTACTTCGGCCCGGCCTACGAGCGCTTCGACACCCTGCGCGAGGCGCTGGATGGACTGCACAACCTGTGGCTGATCGGCCGCAACGGCATGCATCGCTACAACAACCAGGACCACTCGATGCTGTCGGCCCGTGCCGCCGCGCAGGCCATCCAGGCCGGATCGGCCGACAAGTCGGCGCTGTGGGCGATCAACGTGGACGACGCCTACCACGAGGAACAGGAACCGCCAGCGGCCGCGTCGATCACGCAGGCTGCCGGCAGCGCCCACGGGCTGCCACCGGCAGCACCGGCCCGCGCCGCCGGCGCGCCGACCGGCGGCTGACCCGCGCCCCTCAGGCAGCGGCCATGCGCGGGCTGCTAGCATGCCCGGCTGATTCAGCCACCGGGCCTGCGCTGCCGGTGATCATCCCCCGATGTCCCTTGTTCCTGCTTCGCACCGGGTGGCCGGCCCGGTGTCGCCGCCCCTCTGGCTGGCCGCCCTGCTGGCCTGTTGTGCCCCCACGCTGCTGGCCCACAACGCCCCACCCTCGGCCACGTTGCTGAACCAGTGCGTGGCCGTGGCCGGTTGGGGCGCGTGGTTGCTGGCGCTGGCGCCGCAGCGCCGTCCGCGTGGCGCGGCTGCGCTGCTCGGCGCGCTGGGCCTGATGGCCGCGGCAGCGCTGGGTTCCTGGGCTCTTGGAACTCTGCCGCGCTCGCTGAGCCTGGCCGCAACGGGCCTGCTGCTCGGCGCCTCGCTTCTGGTGGCCGCTGGCGCCGAGGCGGCGCGGCGCCACGATGGCGTGGCCGTGTTCGAGGCCTTCTGCATCGGCCTGCTCGGGGCCGGCGTGGCCAGCGCCATCGTGGCCCTGGTGCAGGTGTTTGCGCCCGGCCTCACCGACGGCAGCCTGATCGCCACCAGCGGCCTGCCGGGTCGCGCGGTGGGCAATCTGCGGCAACCCAACCATCTGTGCAGCCTGCTGCTGTGGTCGGTGGTGGCGGCGATGGCACTGCATGAGCTGGGCCGCCTGTCGCGCGCCGCGATGCTGGCCCTGATGGCCTTGCTGGTGGTGGGCGTGGAACTCAGCGCCTCGCGCACCGGCGCCGTGGGCCTGGGCGTGCTGATGCTGTGGGGCCTGCTCGACCGCCGCCTGTCGCGCACCGCGCGCTGGGCGCTGGCGGCCACGCCGCTGCTGTACGGCCTGGCCTATCTGGCGATGGGCTGGTACGGCGATCTCGCCCACCAGGCACTCGGCGCCGAGGCGCGCCTGGATGCCGGTGGCCTGGGCGATGGCGGCAGCCGCAACGGCCGCGCCAACATCTGGCGCAATGCCTGGGCGCTGGTGCAGGCCAACCCGTGGCTGGGCGTGGGCTTCGGCGAATTCAACATCGCCTGGACGCTCAGCCCCTTTGCCGGCCGGCCGACCGCCTTCTTCGACCACACCCACAACCTGCCGCTGCAGCTGGCCGTCGAGATCGGCCTGC
>CAYPDO010000343.1:0-5533 GCA_964409495.1 uncultured Bordetella sp. | reverse complement strand
TGTGCCACAACTGCGGCGCCTGCCTGCACGCCTGCCAGTACGCGCCGCCGCACGACTTTGCCGTGAACGTGCCGCGTGCCATGGCCCAGGTGCGCCAGCGCACCTATGCCGGCCATGCCTGGCCGTCGGCCCTGGGCCGCGCCTACGAGCGCAATGGCCTGGTGCTGTCCGTGGCCCTGGCGCTGGGGCTGGCGCTGTTTCTGGCGCTGGCCGTGGTGCTGAACGGTGGCCTGCAGGTGCGGGCCGGCGACAGCTTCTACAGCATCTTCACGCACTACGTGCTGGTGGGCCTGTTCGCGCCGGTGTTCGGCTTTGCCGTGCTGTCACTGGGCATCGGCGTGCGCCGCTTCTGGCGCCAGGCCACGCCGGTGAGCAGCGGCCAGCCGCTGAGCCTGGCCGCCACCGGCGAGGCCACCGGCCAGGCGCTGGTGCTGCGCTACCTGGACGGCGGCCATGGCGAGGGCTGCCACAACGACGACGACGCCTGGACCCATGCGCGCCGCCGCTGCCACCACCTCACCTTCTACGGCTTCATGCTGTGCTTTGCCGCCACCTCGGTGGCCACGCTGTACCACTACCTGCTGGGCTGGCCCGCGCCGTATGCCCTGCCCTCGTGGCCGAAGCTGCTGGGCGTGGCCGGCGGCATCAGCCTGGCGCTGGGCACGGCCGGCCTGGGCTGGCTGCACCTGCGCCGCCACCCGCTGCATGGCGACGCGGCCCAGCGGCCGATGGACCTGGGCTTCATCGCCCTGCTGTTCGGCACCGCCGTGAGCGGGCTGGCGCTGTGGCTGGCCACCGGCAGCGCCGCCATGCCCTGGCTGCTGTGCCTGCACCTGGGCTGGGTGATGGCGCTGTTTGCCACCCTGCCCTGCGGCAAGTTCGCCCATGGCATCTACCGCGTGGCGGCCCTGCTGCGGCATGCGGTGGAAAAGCGTCAGCCCAATCCGGTGGGCCTGGGCGCCGACTGATTCCCGTTCAACCGTCCCAGTCCAACCAGGAGACAAACCCCATGCAACGACGCCATCTGCTGGCCGCCATCAGCGCGGCCATCGCCACCAGCAGCCTGCCCGGCCTGGCCGCCGCGCAGGACCTGCCGGCCAAGAAGAGCGTGAACATCGTCGTCGGCTTCGCCGCCGGCGGAGCGGCCGACACGGCCGCGCGCATCATCGGCAAGAAGCTGGCCGACAACACCGGCTTCACGGTGGTCATCGAGAACAAGGCCGGTGCCGGCGGCAACATCGCGCACCAGTACGTGGCCACCGGCCCGGCCGATGGCTCGGTGCTGCTGTTCGGCTCGGTGGGGCCGCTGGCCATCGCGCCACACCTGATGAAGGTGGCCTACGACCCGCTGCGCGACCTGGCCCCGGTGACCATGGGCGTGAACTTTCCCAACGTGCTGGTGGTGCATGCGGGCCTGAAGATCAAGACCTTCGCCGAGTTCATCGACTACGCGCGCAAGAACCCGAAGAAGCTCGATTTCGCCTCCACCGGCGCCGGATCGGCCTCGCACCTGGCCGGTGAGCTGATGGACGACATGGCCAAGATCGAGACCGTGCACATCCCGTACAAGGGTGGCGCACCGGCGCTGCAGGACCTGCTGGGCGGCCGCGTGGCGGCCTACTACTCCACGCTGTCCACGGCGCAGCAGCACATCGAGGCCGGCAAACTGATCCCGCTGGCCGTGACCGGCACCAAGCGCATCCCGCAGCTGCCCAACGTGCCCACCATCGCCGAGTCGGGCTACCCCGGCTACCTGGCCACCAACTGGTATGCCTTCGTGGCCTCGTCGAAGGTGCCCAAGCCCATCCTCGACCGCTGGAACACCGAGCTGGTCAAGGTGCTGAAGACGCCCGAGGTGGTGGCCGAGCTGAACCAGCACGGCATGCCGCCGGCGCCCGGCTCGCGCGAAGACCTGGGCAAGGACATCGCGCGCGAGTCGGCCCTGTGGGCGCGCGTGATCCGCGACCGCAAGATCACCCTCGAATGACGGGCCACGCCCGCGCACAACAACCCGGAGACACTGCCTTGAACCCCCTGCCATCCATGGGCCGCCGCGCGGCCCTGCGCCTGTCGCTGCTGGCCGCCCTGGCGCTGGGCCACGCGGCCGCCATGGCCGCGGAGATCCGCGTCATCACGTCCGGCGCCTTCACCGAGGCCTACAAGCAGTTGATCCCGCTGTATGAGCAGGCCTCGGGCCACAAGGTGATCAGCAGCTTCGGCGCCTCGTCGGGCAACGCGCCCGATTCGATCCCCAGCCGCTTTGCGCGCGGCGAGGTGTTTGACCTGGTGATCCTCTCGGAAACGGGGCTGGAAGCGCTGGTCAAGGCCGGCCATGTGGTGCCCGGCTCGCGCATGGACCTGGCACGCTCGAAGATCGGCGCCGCCGTGCGCAAGGGCACGCCCAAGCCCGACATCAGCACCGTGGAGGCGCTGCGCCAGACGCTGCTGAACGCCAAGTCGGTGGCCTACTCGGCCAGCGCCAGCGGCACCTACCTGTCGGGCGAGCTGTTCCCCAGGCTGGGTGTGGCCGAGCGGCTGAAGGAGACCGGCAAGCGCATCCTCAGCGAGCGCGTGGGCGCCGTGGTGGCGCGTGGTGATGCCGAGCTGGGCTTCCAGCAGGTCAGCGAGCTGATCTACTTCAAGGAGCTCGATTTCCTGGGCACCCTGCCCGAGGAAGTGCAGCAGACGCTGTTCTTCTCGGCCGGCCTGCCCAAGGGCAGCCAGCAGGCCGAGGTGGCCACGCACCTGGCGCGCTTCCTCAGCTCGGCGGCGGTGGCCGAGACGGTGCGCGCCACCGGGCTGGATCCCGTGGCCGGCAAGCGCTGAGCTGGCGGCCTGAGCGCCCGCCCGCCAGCATGCACGCGCCCAGCAGCCCGCGGCCGGCCAATGCCCGGGCGCTGTTCATGGCCTTCACCTGGCTGTCGCTGCAGGGTTTTGGCGGCGTGCTGGGTGTGGTGCACCGCGAGCTGGTGGAACGCCGGCGCTGGCTGAGCGAGCGCGAGTTCGCCGGTGACTGGGCCATGGCCCAGGTGCTGCCGGGGCCCAATGTGTGCAACCTGGCGCTGATGTACGGCTGGCGCCAGTTTGGCTGGCGCGGTGCCGCGGCCGCGCTGGCCGGTCTGCTGTGCGTGCCGGCGCTGCTGCTGGTGCTGGTGGCCACGCTGCTGGGCAGCGTGGAGCAGCTGGCCCCGGTGCGCGGCGCCATCGGCGGCATGGCGGCCGTGGCCGCCGGCATCGTGGCTGGCGCGGGGCTGCGCCTGGCGCGCGGCCTGGGCGAACACCCGCTGGGGCCGGCCCGCGCGCTGCTGGTGGCCGGTGTGGCGCTCGCCGGCCTGCTGGCCGCCAGGCTGCCGCTGCTGTGGGTGGTGGCGGCCGTCGGGCTGCCCAGCTGCGTGTTCACCTGGCGGCGCCTGCGGCGTGCGCCGGCGGCACCCCGGCCATGAACGCTGCCGACACGTTCGAGCTGTTCCTGATCCATCTGCGCGTCTCGCTGCTGAGTGTCGGCGGCGCGATGACGGTGGCGCCCGACCTGCATCGCGCGCTGGTGGATGAGCAGGGCTGGATCAGCAGCGAATCCTTCACGCGCTGCGTGACGCTGGCCCAGGCGCTGCCGGGGCCGAACGTGCTGTACATCGCGCTGCTGGGCTGGCAGACCGGCCTGGCCGGCGCCACGGCCCAGATGGGCGCGGCCATGGCCGGCTGGTCAGCGCTGCGCGGTCTGGTCTGCAGCCTGGCGGGCGTGCTGCTGCCCAGCTCGATGCTGGCCTGCGGCGTGGCGCGGCTGCAGCAGCGCTGGTCCGGCCACCTGTTGGTGCAGGCCCTGCGCGCCGGCATGGAGCCGGTGGTGGTGGCCGCGATGCTGGGCTCGGCCTGGCTGATCGGCCGCGGGGCGGGCATCAGCGCCGGGGGCTGGCTGGCCCCTGGGCTGGCCCTGCTCACCACGGCGGCCGTGGCCTGCACGCGGGTGCATCTGCTGTGGCTCTTGCTGGCCGGCGCGCTTGCGGGCGCGGTGGCCGGCGCATCGGGCGTTGCGGCGGTCTGACCGCCTGCCAGCCCTGTCAGCTGCTGTCGGGTGAGGCCGGCGCAGCACTGATTTCACGCACAAGGAGACGATCTTGACGAACATCCGCACCGTGGCCGCTGCCACGCTGGCCTGCTGCTGCGCCGCCGGCGCCTGGGCCCAGAGCCACATCACGCTGGGCGGCGTGGTCGACCTTGCCGCCCGCCAGGTGCGCAACGAGGGCCGCAGCACGGTCAGCAGCCTGGCCAATGGCGCCAATTCAACCAGCCGCCTGATCTTTCGCGGCAGCGAAGACCTGGGCGACGGCATGAGCGCCGCGTTCCACCTGGAGACCGGCATCCTGCTCGACACCGGCGCCTCGACCTCCGCCACCCAGTTCTTCGATCGCCGCTCCACCGTCAGCCTGGCCACGCCCGCGCTGGGCGAGCTGCGCGCGGGCCGCGACTATGTGCCCACCTACACGCTGTGGACGCGGCACGACCCGTTCAGCTACGTGGGCGTGGCCGGCTCCACCAACCTGCTGTCCAACAGCCAGCAGGGCGCCGTGCGGGCGGCCTTCGGCACCACCGCGAACACGCTCGTGCGCGCCAGCAACACGCTGCAGTGGCTGCTGCCGGCCGCGCCTGCGGGCCTGAAGGGCCTGGAAGGCGGCCTGATGCTCTCGGCCCGTGAAGGCGGCGCCTCGGCCGACGGCCTGCACAAGCTGCAGGGCGCACGCCTGGGTTACGCCACCAGGCCGTTCAGCGTGGGCGCGGCCATCAGCACCACCGAGAGCAACCTGACCACGCTGGGGCGCTTCAGGGACGTCACCGTGGGCGCCAGTGGCGATCTCGGCTTCGCGCGCGTATCGGCAGCCTGGCGCCGCCTGAGCTACGGCGCAGCCCGCCAGACGAACCTGATGCTGGGCCTGTGGTGGCCGGTGGCCGGTGGCGAGCTCAAGGCCTCGTGGCACAAAGCCAACCTGGACGGCAAGGTGGGCGCCACCGCCGTGCAGGCCAACGACGCCACGCAATGGGGCCTGGGCTACGTCTACACGCTGTCGCGCCGCAGCGCGCTGTATGCCAGCGTCTCGCGCGTGTCGAACGAAGGTGCAGCCAGCTTCACCGTGCCGGGCGGGGCCAGCGGCATGCGCGCCGGCGGGGTCTCCACCGGCTGCGAGCTGGGCCTGCGGCACAGCTTCTGACCGCCCGATGGGCGGCGCAGCGCTCAGCCCGCCAGCGTCACGGCAGCCGCCAGCGCCGCCTGCTCGCACCAGCGCCCGTGCAGGCCTGCCAGCACGGCCTGGTCGGCTGCCGGCAGCGGCTCGGCCGGCTGCACCGCCGGGCTGGCGATGGCCGGTTCGGTCCAGTGCGCCAGCATCCAGGCCCCGCGGGCCGTGCCTTCCAGCGGATCGACGCTGACGCTCAGGCCGTCACTGCCCAGCAGGCTGGCCAGCACCGCGGTGAACACCGCGTTGCGCGAGAACGGGCCTTCCACCACGGTGGGCCCCACGCCGCCCAGGCGCTGGATGAT
>CAYPDO010000342.1:0-5537 GCA_964409495.1 uncultured Bordetella sp. | reverse complement strand
AAGCGCCCCCGGTGCAGGTGGAAGTGCACCTGGCCAACGGCCTGCCCAGCTTCACACTGGTGGGCCTGGCCGACACCGAGGTGAAAGAGTCGCGCTGTCTACAAAAATTCGTCCCGCACAAGGACACCAGCCAAATCAACAAGTTACGGACGCCGACTGGGCCGGTTTTGTTCGTCAGTAGGCCGCAATCCTTGTGCATAGCCAATTTTTTGACCCGCAACGCAGCCGATCGCAGGCCCAAACGTCGCATACCACGCCAAGCGCAAGAGACATGGGCTTAGGCGCTAGCTTGGTCGGCGGTCTGCTGATGCAAGAGGGAAAGCTGCTGCTGCGCGCAGGAATCCAGCCATACCACGGTCGTACGTCACATCTGCGAGGAGGATGGCAAAGACAGGGTTCTCCAAGCGGACACCTTTGGTGAGCCCTCTTATGCGCGGGGCCAGGGCCTCAACAGTCGGCTTGATCTTTAGGCTGACCAAGAAGTCTGCTGGATAGATATCCAGGAACTTTCCCGCGAGTTGAACTAGCCCTGTCTGCAGGCTTCCACCCCGCTCTCGAACTACGGTCAGCCATGCTTGCCCTCGCTGGTGAGCGGTCAACGCATCGCCGCCGCCAGCGAGCAGAAAGTTTCGAGCGACGTTGGAGTACCAGTGCTCCCAATGCGTTGCCGGCAGGGGAGCCACGGAGCGTTGCGGCGGCAAGACTGTTGCCGTAGTTGGGGTGCGTAGTGACCACAGCCGGCATCCGTGCGCCCAGCAAGTTTGAACGCCCGGAAGGTTGTGGCACCTCAACCAAGTCATGAAGCCCTTCCAGCGATGCTGCGAGTCACAACAGACAGTGCAGTACCTCAGTCGCGGCGTTGAGATCGAGAGCTTGCCACCTGGAGGCAGTCGAGCAAGCATTTCTGCGCCTGCCGGCGACACGCAAAGGCTTTGACTCTGGGAGGGCGGGATAAAGGGTCGGTAGAAGGGCAACAAAGTCATCGACTCTGTGACTGCGGCTATGTCCAGGACGACCCCAGCTGAGGACGCGATCTCGACAGGCAGGGACCCGCGGGCCGAGAGCAAGTCGTAAGTAGGGCCGAAAGCCGCCGGCAAAAAGCGTGTCGTCGTCCTAAACCCGCTTCGCATATACCACCGTCCGATGAGACCATACAGAAGTTCATCGTCGAGGCGCTGTGGAACAAAATTCATCATTGGAGCGGCTGAAGCTAGTAGCGGACTCGTGTACGCCGTTGACCTTCTTTCCCGACATCAAGCCTGACGAGACCCTCTACAGCGTCTGCGCCAGGTATCACTACCGCTCCGGCTACTCCGACTCTGCAACAACCTCTGCGAGACTGCTCGGTCATATCCGCGGCGGTAAGCAACACGACTTGCTAGTTGGAATTGCCAAGCTGTCAAAACTGACTGAAGGCGCGATTCCCGCCAACGAAGTCACCCTGCGCAAGAGGACGGTTCTGCGCGCCTATCTGCCCCTCATGTCGACCGTTCGGCGCGCAAAGGTGGTAGACGCCTGCCTTCGGTCTACCAACTCACTTTTGGCCAAGTCCTACGCCGGCCTCTCCGCGGGTGCCAATACCACCCACTCCTTGCGGCACTGCCAAGAATGCTTAGAAGCCCAACGTACAGAGCACGGCTTCGAGTTCTGGCTGAACGCCCATCAACTTCCCGGCGTTTGGGTTTGCCCCCTCCATCAGCGCCTGCTCATGTTCCTTCCCGATCGAGGCAAGAAGCGGGCTGACTGGATGCAAGTCGGCAGCAACAAGCTTCAAGAACTGCCGCCCGAAGCCATCGCTGTCGCCGGCCGACTCGCCCGAGTTTCTTCGGCAATGCAATGGCTGGGCAGCGCAGAACGGCTCAATGTGGATGCACTTGCCATCATGATCAGGGCACGCCTCCACAGCTCACGCTATGCGCGAAGCGACGTAAAAACCAGCGAGCATGAACTGAACTGCTTTCATCAACAGGAGATCAGACCCCTGCCACTGTCCGGTGTCTCCCATTTTCGGGCAATGACTGATGCAAGCTGGATTTCGAGTTGCTTGCGAGACGAGCGTTCGTCACATCCACTGAAGTGGGCGGTTCTCCTGAGCACTACCGGAGATGCGGACTTTTCGACTCTTTCTAGCCACTACCGGACAGCCACGGAGCGTCTCAGCCAACCTGAGTTGTTCGAAGACTCCTATCGACCGCGGCGTGCACGCGCCCCGGAGGCTGCCTATGCCGCGTTAACAGGGCCAGTAACAGTGGCTGATGCCGCTCGCGCCTCAGGCATGCGAGTTTCAGAGCTTGAAGGCTGGATTCGCCGCGACGAGATGCTTGCTCAACATTGGCGCACAACTGATTTTGACGTTCGCCGTCGCGCCGCCATCTTCACCATTCAAGGGTGCAAGACCGAAAATCCCAAGATCATGCGAAGTCAAGTGATCTCGCGGTGCCTTTGGGCGGTGAGATGGCTCGAACAAAACGATCGCCAACTGCTCAATTTGCTTCTGCCAGAGAAGCAATCAAAGTACGATCGCCAGCTTCGCCTCCAGCTTGACCAGTGAAATTTTACCTTGGCACATATTACTTTGTCGGCGTAGAAGCGATCTCCACCTTCAAGAAATCCTCAACCGGACCACTGTCGTATGGCTGGCCGGCCCGAATCGACTGCAGCAATCGCCTCAGCGGTCGAAGGCGATGGCGATAGACGTAGATATAGTGCGCCGGCTTCAACTCTGTGGCGCCCAGAATAAGCGCTCGCATCTGCGCCTGCCCGTGTAAGAAGAGGAAGAGCGCGGTGATGCCAGCGCTCATGCTGAAAAGCAACTCCTTAAGTGAGTTGCTGGGCACAATCGGAACGTCTGTCCACTGCCACCTCATGGCCTCCTCGAACAGAACGGTGAAAAACAGATCCTTGGAACTCTCAGCTCTAGGCAGATAGAAGCTCCCCTCATTGATCGCTCGCCGAGCACTCTCGAATTTCTTCTGCTCATCGGCCTTCTTGCTTCTTCCCGAAGGCTTCAACTCTTCGAACATGTCCGACACTTCGTCCGTAGCGCTAAACACCACAGGGCACTTGAGTGCGCTTGCGAGTTGGATGATGAACTTGATCATGGCCTTTCCGGAGTGAACGTCTATGCAGCGCTGCAGGTCGTCAATATGAATTAGGCCTAGGAAGTGATTTTTTGCAGCCGCGGCAAAGGTTAGGATCATCGTGTCCACGGAGCTGTCTTTGTGTTCCTCAATGTACGACTCTGGTTTGCCGGGCTGCCCCAGAGCCTCGTCGAGTGAACTAAAGAGGCGATGCATTAGCGTCTTGAGTGACCCGGTGGACGGCACCTCGGCTCGGATCCACACAACCTGCATCTGATTGAACTCCTTCCCCTCGTACGACGAGTGTCGAATGCATTGGGGATACCGAGCAAGACAGGTAACGACCAGTCGCGTCTTTCCCATCCCGCTTCCCCCAATGAGAAAAACCATCCCCTCAAGCGTATCCCTGGACGCTCCTTGGGCTCGCATCAAGCCCTCAGGCGAGTGCAACCACTCTTGCGTGTCGCGCGAGAATGGGTTTCGAACTGAATAGGAGTTCCGAAGCATCTGGTCGATCACGATGCAGAAATCGGTCGTGATCGGCGGAGGAACAAACAGCTCCTTCAAGTAAGAAACATCGTAGAGCCGCACGTAGGCTGGATTTCTCTTGGACGCGGCCAAGTTATGCGCCGGCTTGATCGACAGCAGCTTGAGTAGTGCCCTCGGTTCAATGATTGTTGGCAGCGCCTCTATCAATGGACTTCCGAAAAATCTCTCGGGCAGGTTTTCTTTCTTGTATACAGCATCAACGATCATGATGGTTTGGACTCCGAGAAGACTTCGTTCATGACGCTTGCCCAGTCGTCATCTGCGGATTGAATCTCCGAATCTTGGGCTCGACGGCCTTCACCTTCATCTCCGTACTGCTGGGCATTGATTGAAGCGGCCCTGTTTGCTCGCTGGTTGGCGGTTCTTGCCGAATTTGACCGAGCATCGCCTGCCTGCGCCTCGCGAGTCTTCTTCGTTGCGGAACTGACGATGTCGTTGCGTTGGCCTGCGAGGGTGTCAGTAGTAGTCTTATTCTTGTTTACCTCGTCACCGCGCAACAGATCAAGATACTCTTCGCACATACGGATGTCCTCTATTGAGGCATCCTCTTCTCTGTAGCGTCGCTTGTCGACAAAGTTTAGCGAGTGAAGTTCGCTAGTCATGGGCGCGAGCATGAACGCTGACAGCGAGTCGTCGGGATCGGCGAATACCGTCGCAGTGCCGCCGGGCAGTGCGCCGTAGAATTCATCATCGTCGCGCATCCACGGATGTACGAACCTCAATTTCTCTTTTATGAACACGCCTTGACGCGTGATACGCGCGTCAATCTCCGGCAGCAACTGACGCACGGCGTCGCCGCGATCCAGGTACTTTGGTGCTCCGTGAAGCACGTCGAGCCCATATTTCCAGAAGCTGATGGGATTGGCTGGGATTCCAGCTCGAAGCATTGAGCCCGAGACATGCTGAGTCATGTTGTGGGTCAGGTTCCATTCGGCGGCGAGTGAGAGCAATAGCCGTAACAACTCATTCACCGTCAAGACAGCATCCAGCCTTACATCACGGTCGCCCCGCTGCCGCGAACGCTCACGTACAGCGCCTGGCAACCAGTGAATGACCTCAGTGTTCTGCACGCCAAAGTAGCGCTCGACGAGACTCTTCCATTCAGCGCGATATGGAGCGGCTAGGCTTTGCGAGATCGAAAGCTTGTCCGCCATCGTCCGCGCTTCGTCACTCAGAAGTTCTCCTCGATCGCTGAACACGAACGTCGGCCGACAACCCTGAGGCAGTGCGGGCACAAGGCTGGACAGCCCAAGATTGGCCAGCAAGCGGTCCTTGTCCGTCATTGCGCGGTATAGCGCAATCTTTGCTTGCTTCATGTCCGGTCCTTCTAGCGCGACATGAACAGACACTATCAGCGAGCTAAATGCATCGATGACCACGTAGACGACTGGTCGACCTATCAGCATCTTTCGATCGACACTGCAGACGAGATATACATCCGCAATCGTCGAGTCGATAATGAACGTATGCCCCGGATAGCTTATGAGTTCGCGGCTGTGCCCGAGCAGTATCCGCTTGTCTTTGGCAAAATTGCTGGCTCCCAGAGTCAGGGCATCATGCTCGGCCTTGGACTTGACCGTTTTGACATATGTCCTCAATTGACCATATGTAATGTCAAGTTCAGGATTTCGCTCTTTAACGACTGTCCCATCAGCCAGCACCCCCACGGCTCGCGTCGCAAAATCCTCTATGTAGCGTTTATGCAATTTGGCGTATGAAAGGCCTTGCCAGTCCTTTGTGGACCGAAGCAAGACGTCAATGAACATCTTCGCTTCGGAAGAAGTATTCACGCCTTTGTTTTCCGGGTCGTGCCCCGTCACCACGCACTTTTTCGGTCGCCCCTGCTTTTGGGTTATTTTGCGCGCAGCTCGCTGGACTTCGTCCCTGTCAGGGCCAAGCACTGCCAGC
>CAYPDO010000341.1:0-5547 GCA_964409495.1 uncultured Bordetella sp. | reverse complement strand
GACGGCCTGCGTCCTGCTGGACGACCCGAGCTTGCCGAGGATGGCCCCGACATGCGACTTGATGGTGCCCACGGTCAGGTTCATCTGGCGCGCGATCAACTTGTTGCTGAGGCCGTTGGCCAGCAGATCCAGCACTTCGATCTCGCGCGTGGTGAGCGCCGAGTGCGCCAGGCTGCTGGCCATCCTCTCGGTCGCCAGCGGGCAGAAATACCGGGCGCCGCGATGGACCGAGCGTGCGGCCTGCAGTGCGTCCTGCGTGCTGCAGCCCTGAACCAGGTAGCCGAGCACGCCGGCGCGCAACGCGCAGCGCACGTCGGCCTCGCTGCAGCGCGAGGTGAACACCAGCACCCTGGGGGCGCAGGGCTGGCCGTCCGCGGTTCGCCCGGGGCGGCGCGCGGCAGCCAGCCCCTGCTCGTAATCCGCAACGATCACCGCCGCATCGGTGTGGTCGCCGCCGTCCACCACGAGAAGTTCCGGATCGTTGCGCAAGATGGTGCGCAGGCCTGCCGCGAGCAGTGCGTCGCCATGGCAAACCTGCACGCGGATCGGCTCAGGTGCATGCATGTGTCACTCCGTTTGGGGACCGTGGATGGATGGGGTCCTGCGCCAGGTCTACAAGCCCAGCGCGCTCAGGCCGGGGTGGTCGTCGGGGCGGCGGCCCAGGCGCCAGTGGAACCTGCGTTCGCCGGGGGGGATGGGCCGGTCATTGGCGCTCGCGTAGCGCAGGGTCAGCAGCCCCAGCGTGTCGAACTCCCAGTTCTCATGGCCGTCCGAACGAAACCAGTGGCCGGCGTCATCACGGAATTCGCAGCTGAAGCGCACGGCAATGCGGTGCTCCGAGCAGGTCCACAGTTCCTTGATCAGCCGGTAGTCCAGTTGCCGGGCCCACTTGCGCTGCAGGAACTGCAGGATCTGCGCGCGACCCGTCGGCGACTCCGTGCCGCTTCGCCATCGGCTGTCGAGCGCGCACGCCAGCGAGACCCGCAGAGGATCGTGGGAGTTCCAGGCGTCTTCAGCCATGCGCACCTTCGTGGCAGCCATCGGCGTGCTGAAGGGCGGGGCCGGGGGGCGGGCCAGTTCGGGCGTGCTCATGCCGATGAAGTGTCGGGAACACCGCGGCCCAAGTCCCCACAACGGCCTAAAAGTTTCCCAATGGTCGCGGGCGGACGGTGCTGCCTGGGCGACGCATCGCCTGATCCGGCAGGCGGCAGCGGCTGCCTGCGCCGGCGGCTCAGTCCAGCAACTCGAGCCGGCGCGCCAGCAGGGCGTCGGTGACCTCGTGCAGCGGCTTGTCCCGCCCCTTCTTCCAGCTTGACGAGAAGGCTGCTTCGTCTCGCAGCGCAAGGCGGGCGGCAGCAATGTTCTGCGCCAGCTTCGCCCTCGACGCGTCGGGGATCGGGGCCGTGATCTCCTCCCGCAGGCGTTCCGCCCGGCCCCACAGCACGGCGGCGCGCAAAGGCTGCGCAGTGGCCACTGCAATGGCTGCAAAGCCCTCCAGACAGGCCGCGATCAGCCGCCGGTCTGCCAGTTCCTCCAGGATGACCAAGGCGTCGCGCAGCCTGTCTTCTGCCAGCGCATGGTCTTCGACCGCGCGCAGAACCGCACTCAGGTTGGTCAGCAGCATGGCGGTGGACTTCTGGTGCCCCAGCGACCGCGTGATGGCCAGCCCGCGCTCGAAACAAGCACAGGCTTCCCGGTAGTCTTGGAGCTCCTGGGCGACGATGCCGAGGTTGTTCAGCACAACGCTGGCGCCGAGCTGGTCGCCGAGCTCGATGCGGATCTGCATGCTCTCGGCGAGCAGCGGCTGGGCCGCGGCGCATCGGCCCTGGTCGATCGCCACCGCCGCCTTGTTGTTCAAGGCGTGCGAGATGCCCTTGCGGTCACCCAGCCGGCGAAAGATGGCCAAGGCCTCGTCGTTGTACTGCTCGGCCTGGACGTAGTCGCCCTCATTGCTGGCAAAGCCGGCTGCAACATGCATTGCATGGGCGCGGATGGCGTCGGCTGGCCCGCTGGGAACCGCCGCGATCAGCGTGGCGAGCCATCGCCGCCCTTCGCTGTGCAGCCCACGCACACCCCAGAAGCCGCGCAGAGAGAACGCCAGCCGCAGCCCGTCGACCGCTGCCCCATCGCCGGCGCATGACCACGCCAGCGCCACGCGCAGGTTCTCCAGCTCGGTCTCCAGGCGTTCCAGCCAGGCGTGGTAGTCGGCGCTGGCCAGCTTGCCTTCAACCATCTGCGCCAGCGCGAACATGTGGTCGAAGTGCCGCCGCGACAGACGGGCTTCCTCGCCATGGCCCGCGAGATGGTCGCGGGCGTAGTGACGAACGGTCTCCAGCAGCTCGAAGCGCGTTTCGCCATGCTCCTGTCTGGCGTAGGCCAGGCTCTTGTCGGCCAGCGACGTCAGCAAGTCCAGCACGTCCTTCAGGTCAATGCCATCACCGGCGCACACATGCTCCGCCGCGGCCAAGGTCCAGCCGCCGGAAAACACCGACACCCTGCGCAGCAGCGCCTGCTCGGGGCCGTTCAACAGCCTGTAGCTCCAGTCGATCAGGGCGCGCAGGGTGCGATGGCGGGGCAGCGCCGTGCGTGAACCCTCGGTCAACAGCTCAAACCGCTGGTGGAGCCGCCGGCTTACCTCCTCCACCGGCATCAGCCGCACCCGGGCCGCCGCCAGTTCGATGGCCAGCGGAATGCCGTCCAGGCGACGACAGATCGATGCCAGCGCAGGGGCGTTGTCGGGCGTGACGACAAACCCGGGCTGCTGCAGCAGCGCCCGATCGATGAACAGGCGCGCCGCTTCGAAGGTCGACACCTGATCCGGTGTGACACGCTGCGCGCGATCTGGCACGGCAAGCGAAGGCACGCGGTAGGTCAACTCCCCGGCCACGCCCAGGCGCTCGCGGCTGGTCACGAGGATCCGGAGCTCGGGACACAAGGACAGCACGGCGAACGCCAGCTGCGCACATTCTTCGAGTACGTGCTCGGCGTTGTCGAGCAACAAGAGCAGCTGCTTGGCCGCCAGGTGGTCGGCGATCGTGCGCACGAAGGCTGTTCCAGCCTGCGCCTTGAGCCCGAAGACGCGGGCGACGGCGGCCGGCACCAGCTGCGGGTCTGCCAACGCAGCGAACTCGACGAGCCAGACACCGTCCGGATACTCGCCCGTCAAGTCAGACGCCACCTGCATGGCCAGGCGGGTCTTGCCACAGCCGCCAGAGCCCATGAGCGTGAGCAGCCGGCTGGTGCCGAGCAATGCCTTCAGGTCCGAGAGCTGCTGTTCGCGGCCGATGAAGCTGGTCAGCGGCTGCGGCAGGTTGTGCCCGGGCGCCACCGGGGCCGCGTCGGGCGGCGCGGCCTCAGGCGCCACGACCAGCGCGAACCGGTAGCCGCGGCCTGTCACGGTTGCAATGGCATCGCGCCCCAGCACCTTGCGCAGGGCCGAGACCTGCATCTGCAGCGCCGCCTCTTCGACGATCACCTTGGGCCAGACGCGTTCCAGCAATTCGTCCTTGGTGACCAGATGACCCGCACGTGCCACCAGCGTGGCGAGCAGGTCGAAGGCCCGCGGGCCTATCGCGACAGGCGCACCGTGGGCCAGCAGGCGGCGCTCTTGGGGCTGCAGCTCGAAGCGTCCAAATCGATAGCGTACAGGTGTGGCTGCGGCGGACATCGAGTGTCTGGGATCTGGCGCCGGTCAGTATAGGAGAGCCCGCTCCGGCGCCTTGGCAGGTGCCGCCGGCAGGACGAGGCCGGCGCGCGGCTGCCTGCCCGAAACGCCGCCGGCCGGAGGGCCACCGCCGCCGTTGCAAGGCGACCTTTAGATTTCTTTCAGCACGGCTTCAGGACGCTGCACGCCAGCGTCGCCACAGTGTGACCTGACGCAGCGCCCCGCTGCACCGGCTGCCGCCCGCCCCGCAGGCCCCGGCGCCGATGTGCGGGCCGATGCCCAGCTCTCCACCGCAGCCCATCGTCGGGCGGCACGCCGTTCCAAAACCCAGCCGCAACCTGCCATGACCCAGACCCGCTTGAACTTCTGCTCCGCCCTGTCCACGGCCCTGCTGGCATCCGTGATCGCATTCGGCAATCCCGTTCCGGCCTCGGCCGGCCCGATCACGGTGGGTTTCGACGAATTGCGCCGCGACGTGTCGATGACCAGCCTCGGCCCGAGCCATGTCAGCGCAGGCTTTCGCTTCAGCACCGATGCCGCTGCCAGCTTCCTGGTCTGGGGCCCCGGCAGCGCGGGCGACCTGGGCAGCGCTGCGCTGATGGCCTGGGGGCCCGGCAGAACGCCGGGGACCGGCCCCGAGATCTCGGTGACGCGCAGCGACGGCGGCCTGTTCAACATGGACCGCATCGATCTGGCCAACCCCTTGGGCCAGTTTCCGGTGGCTTTCGAGGCCTATGACGCGGGGGGTGATCTGCTGGCCAGTGTCACCGTGCAGGCCGCGCAGATCTCCAGGCGCTTCGCGACCATTGATTTTGGCGATCTGTTCCATGGCGTGGCCCGGGTCAGCTGGCACCAGGGCTTGCCCGATCGCGGCATGCACGAGTTCGACAACGTGGTGCTGGAGGCGGTGCAGGCGCCAGCGGGCACCGTGCCCGAGCCCGGTTCGCTGGCGCTGGCCGCGCTGTCGTTGGGCGCGTTGGGGCTGAGCCTTCGGCGCCGGCCCCGCAGCGCCGCAGGGCCGCAGGGCTGGACTGCCAAGGGGCCGAAGGGCTAAACGGCCGGACGGCCCCAGGACAGCACCCGCGTTCGCGTGGCAGCGCCCGCGCCCGGCCCCCCCAATCAGGTGGTCGCGGGCGCCAGGACGCCTTGGCGTCATGCTGCGGTGCGGTAGCACCCGCCAGAATGCACGGCATGCCAGGGCAGGGCGCTGCAGGCGCAGGTGCTCCCGGCCTCCCGGGCCGGGCCGGCGCCATGCGGGCGCTGCCGGCCACAGCCAACGGGGGTTCCCATCGTGTTGCATCGTTTCCTCTCGCGCCGTCTCGCCGCCGCGGCCGCGCTGGCCTGCGCACTGCCGGCTGCCCACGCCACCCAGTCGGTGGTCGTGAACTGGAACGAGGCCACGCTGCAGGAGATCCGCCTGGGCAAGCTGGGCCCGCCGGTGGCGGCGCGTGCGCTGGCCGTGGCACACACCTGCATGTACGACGCGTGGAGCGCGTACGACGCCACGGCGCTGCCGGTGGCCTACAAGGCGCCGCGTCGTCCGGCGGCCGAGGCCACGTCGGCCAACAAGGCGCGGGCGATCAGCCATGCGGCCTACCACTGCCTGGTCAACCTGTTCCCGGCCGGGCAGCCGCGCCTGGCCACCGTGATGCGCGGCCTGGGCTATGACCCGGCCGATGCGCAGACCAGCAACCTCAGCGTGGGCAGCGGCGTGGGCAATGCGGCGGCCGCAGCCGTGATCGCCAGCCGGCGCCATGACGGCTCCAACCAGTACGGTGACCTGGCGCCCGGCGCCTACGCCGACTACACCGGCTACGCCCCGCGCAATGCGCCGATGCCCTTCTGCCAGCCCACCACGGCGGGCGTGTGCACGCCCAATGCGG
>CAYPDO010000340.1:0-5552 GCA_964409495.1 uncultured Bordetella sp. | reverse complement strand
ACCCGGACCGCACGATGTTCCAAGCCTCCCTCACCGTCGACCGCGACTTCGCCATCGCCCCGCTCGACCGCCGCGTGTTCGGCGTGTTCGTCGAGCACATGGGCCGCTGCGTCTACACCGGCATCTTCGAACCCGGCCATCCCAGCGCCGACGAGCAGGGCTTCCGCCAGGACGTGATCGAGCTCACCCGCGAGCTGGGTGCCACCATCGTGCGCTACCCCGGCGGCAACTTCATGTCGGGCTACAACTGGGAAGACGGCGTGGGCCCGAAAGACCAGCGCCCCACCCGGCTGGACCTGGCCTGGTTCAGCACCGAGACCAACCAGGTGGGCACCAACGAGTTCATGGCCTGGTGCCGCAAGGTGGGCATCGCGCCGATGTACGGCGTGAACCTGGGCACGCGCGGGCCGGATGAAGCGCGCCACTACGTCGAGTACTGCAACCACCCCGGCGGCACCACGCTGAGCCAGCAGCGCCAGGCCCACGGCTACGCCCAGCCGCACGACGTGAAGCTGTGGTGCCTGGGCAATGAGATGGACGGCCCCTGGCAGATCTGCCGCAAGACCGCCGAGGAATACGGCCGCATCGCGCTGGAGACCGGCAAGCTGATGAAGATGGTGGACCCCACCATCGAGCTGGCGGCCTGCGGCAGCTCGGCCCACGACATGCCCACCTACGGCCACTGGGAAGAAACCGTGCTGGAGCACTGCTTCGAGGTGGCCGACTACATCTCGCTGCACACCTACTTCAGCAAGTACAACAACCACGCGGCGATGGCCCGCGCCTCCACCGATGCGGCCGATTTCCGCAGCACCGGCGAGTACCTGGCCCAGGTGGAAACCACCGGCCAGTTCATCGAGGAGATCGTGGCCGTGGCCGATGCCGTGGCCGCGCGCAAGCACAGCGCCAAGCGCATCCACCTCTCGTTCGACGAGTGGAACGTCTGGTACCGCGCCCGCCACGGCGAGCACCTGCGCCCCAGCGGCTGGCCGGTGGCCCCGCGCCTGCTGGAAGAGGTGTACACGATGGAAGACGCGCTGCTGGTCGGCGGCGTGCTCACCACGCTGATGAACCATGCCGACCGCGTGAAGATCGCCTGCATGGCCCAGCTGGTGAACGTGATCGGCCCGATCATGACCGAGCCGGGCGGCGGCGCCTGGCGCCAGACCATCTTCCACCCCTTCGCGCAGGCCGCCAAGTGGGGCCGCGGCACGGTGCTGCAGCCGGTATTGCACTCGCCCGGCTATGCCCATGCCACGCTGGGTGAGCTGCCCTACCTGGTGGCCAGCGTGGTGGACGATGCCGACAGCGGCACCACGGCGCTGTTCGTGCTGAACCGCCACTTGAGCGAGCCGATGGACCTGCAGGTGGCCTTGCGTGGCCTGGGTGCCGACCGCGTGCTAGTGGAGTCGCTCACGCTGCACCATGCCGATCTGAACGCCATCAACAGCGCCAGCGCACCGGCCCAGGTGGCACCGCAATCGCTGGATGGCGTGCAGGTGGATGGCGAGGCCTTGCGCGCCACGCTGCCACCGGCCTCGTGGAATGTGATCGTCACCCGGGCGGCCGGGCGCGCTGGCAACAGCGCCCCGCCGACCACCGCCTGAGCGTGGCCGGCCGGGCCCAAACGGCAGCTTCCAAGCACCCCACCGAACCGCACCACCCGGGCCATGCACGGCGCCAGGTGGTCAGGGCAGCGCTTTGCCTGCCGTTGTCGCCCCTGTCGATCCCGCCACTTGTCACGATGACCGCCTGCACCACCGCACAGCCCACCGCCGCCGCACCACCGGCCACCGCCGACTGGCAGCACCCGCTGGTGCCGCAGCGCGCCGATCCGCACATCGGCCTGCATGGCAGCCGCTACTGGTTCACCGCCTCGGTGCCCAGCTACGACGCCATCGAGCTGCGCAGCGCCCCCAGCATCGGCGGCCTGGCCACGGCACAGCCAACCGTGGTGTGGCGCAAGCACGACAGCGGCCCGGCCAGCTGGCATGTGTGGGCGCCCGAGCTGCACCGCATCGACGGCGAGTGGGTGCTCTATTTCGCCGCCAGCGAGCGCGACGACATCTGGAAGCTGCGCATGCATGTGCTGACCAACGCGCACGACGACCCGCTGCAGGGCCAGTGGATCGAGCGCGGCCGCATCGCCACGCCGATCGACAGCTTTGCGCTCGATGCCACCAGCTTCGTGCACCGCGGCGTGCGCTACCTGCTGTGGGCGCAGAAGGATCCGGCGATTGCCGGCAACACCAACCTCTACATCGCCCGCCTGGCCAATGCCTGGACGCTGGCCAGCGCGCCGGTGCTGCTCAGCCGCCCCGAGCTGCCCTGGGAATGCGAGGGCTTCCTGGTCAACGAAGGCCCGGCCGTCTGGCAGCGCGGCGAGCGCCTGGTGATCGCCTACTCGGCCAGCGCCACCGACCACCGCTACTGCATGGGCCTGCTGTGGGCCGATGCCGGCGCCGACCCGCTGGATGCCGCCGCCTGGCACAAGAGCCCGCAGCCGGTGTTCGCCTCGGCCAACGGCCAGTACGGCCCCGGCCACAACAGCTTCACCACCACGCCCGACGGCATCACCGACCTGCTGGTCTACCACGCGCGCAACCGCCGCGAGCTGATCGGCACGCCGCTGTCCGACCCCGGCCGCCACACCCGCGTGCAGGCCTTCGAGGCCGGCCCCGACGGCCTGCCGCGCTTTGGCGAGCCCGTGGCCGATGGCCCCTATGTCCTGGACCAACACCTGCCGACGCGCCACCGGCCCTGAGCGGCGCCACCCTTCCCCCGTTTCACCCCCCCACCGACCGACAAGAGGAGACCCTGATGAACCGACATGACACGTCGCGTGCCCGGCCCCAGGCCGTGCCGCACCGCATCGCCCTGGCCGCCGCGCTGGCCGCCCTGGCACCATTGGGCCAGGCCCAGACCAGCACCAGCCCCGATGCCACCGTGGTGGTCACCGGTGCACGCCGCGCCGCCGAGACGGCACAGACCCTCAAGCGCGATGCCGAGCAGGTGGTGGATTCCATCGTCGCCGAGGACATCGGCAAGTTCCCCGACAAGAACGTGGCCGAACTGCTCAGCCGTGTCACCGGTGTGCAGGTGCTGCGCGGCGCCGGCGAGGCCGGCCAGGTGATCGTGCGCGGCCTGGGTGGCGTGGCCACGCTGTTCAACGGCCGCGAGATCTTCACCGGCGTGGGCCGCGGCCTGTCGCTGGCCGATGTGCCGGCCACCATGCTCAAGCAGATCAACGTCTTCAAGACCCAGGGCCCCGACTTCGTCGAAGGCGGCACGGCCGGCGTGATCGATGTGCGCACCAACCGCCCGTTCGACTTCAAGGGCCGCGAGGTGTCGCTGTCGCTCAAGGGCGAGTACCGCGAGAAGGCCAAGAGCAAGAACCCCGACTTCAGCGGCCTGCTGTCCGAGCGCGTGCAAACGCCCTTCGGCGAGGTGGGCGGCCTGCTGGGCCTGTCGTTCCAGCGCGGCAAGTACCAGGACGAGGTGGGCTGGGTCTCGCCCCCGATCCCGGTGGACAAGAGCCTGCACACCGTCAATGGCGTGACCGGTGGCGCCGGCACGATGACCGGCTTCAGCGATGCCGGCCGCGTGCTCACTGCCGGCGACCGCAAGCGCGAAGCGCTGAACTTCGCACTGCAGTGGAAGCCGCGCAAGGACGTGGAACTGCTGCTCGAAGGCTTCCGCACCGAGATCAAGCACGATGCCGAGTCCGACTTCTTCGTCGGCGCGCTGCCGGTGGGCAGCGGCGGTGCCACCATCACCACCCTGCCGGGCAGCAACAACCTGGGCACGCTGACCCACCCGTCGGCCGACAACTTCACGCTCAGCTCCACGCAGGGCCGGCGCGACTTTTCGCGCGGTGAGCAGTACGCGCTGGGGGCGCGCTGGGATGTCACGCCCAGCCTGCGCGCCAGCGGCGAATACGTGCACACCAACTGGAACTACAAGCAGTCGAACCCGATCATGGACCTGACCTGGTTCGCGCCCAAGGCCGTGGAGGCGGGCGTGCGCAATGGCGGCGGCTACCTCAACTACCCGGGTGGCGGCGTCACCAATCCGGCCAACTTCCGCATCTTCGCGTTCTTCGACAACCACCAGCATGACGAGAGCAGCGCCGACGACCTGCGCGGCGACCTCACCTGGTCGCTCGACAAGGGCTGGCTGAAGGATCTGGCGGCCGGCGTGCGCATCAACGAGCGCCTGGCCCAGCACATCAACAACAAGGACGGCTTCACCTCCACGCCCGATGCGCTGCGCATCCCGGTGTCCACCGTGCCGGGCCTGGCCTGCCTGTCGGCCGACACCGGCGGCCGCTACGGCTTCAGCCAGTTCGTCACGCCCTGCCGCAACTTCCTGCTCGACAACACAAGCCAGGCCCGTGCGCTGGCCACCGGCAGCAGCGCGGCCAAGGCCGAAGACCCGCTGTCGTTCTACAAGATCAAGGAGCGCACCACCGCCACCTACCTGAAGGCCAGCCTGGGCTTCGACGTGGCCGGCATCCCGGTGGATGGCCATGGCGGCGTGCGCGTGGTGCGCACCGACCAGACCCTGACCGGCTACGGCACGGTGGGCAATGTGGTCTCGACCACGCCCTTCACCACCGAGAGCAGCAGCACCGACGTGCTGCCCAGCCTGAGCCTGAAGGCCTCGTGGCGGCCCGACCTGATCAGCCGCCTGGCGGTGGGCAAGGCCATCCAGCGCCCGAACTTCGCCGACTTCAACCCCGGCCTGCGCCTGTTCCCGTCCAACGGCAACACCACGCGCTCGGTGGGCAATGCCGGCAACCCGAACCTGAAGCCCATCGAGTCGACCAACATCGACGTGACGCTGGAGTGGTACTTCGCCAAGACCGGCTCGCTCACCGGCACAGTGTTCCGCCACGACTTCAAGAACTTCCTGCTGGTCAAGGAGGCGCCGGAAACCTACGACGGCATCTCGTACATGGTGAGCCGGCCGTACAACGCGCAGAACGGCCACCTGAAGGGCTTCGAGATCGCCTACCGGCAGTTCTACGACAAGCTGCCGGGCCTGCTCAGCGGCCTGGGTCTGGAGGCCAACTACACCTACATGACCGGCGGCCTCACCGATCCGGTGCTGGGTACCACGCCTGACTTCCCCGGCATGTCGAAGAACGCCTACAACCTGGTGGGCCTGTACGAGAAGAATGGCTGGTATGCGCGCCTGGCCTACAACTGGCGCTCGAAGTTCACGGCCGAAACCAACTACCGCGGCAACCAGGGCCTGAACCTGATCGTCGATCCGCAGAAGTGGCTGGACGCCTCGGTGGGCTACCGCTTCAGCGACAAGCTGAGCATCGGCGTGGACGCGAACAACCTGCTCAATTTCGCGTACCACGACTACCACGGCCAGCCCAACCAGCCGCGCGACCTGCGCTACTTCGACCGCACCCTCGGCGTGTCGCTGCGCTGGAAGCTGTAAGCCCCACAGCGGTCGCCGGCCCGGCGCCGGCGACCGCGCGCGAGACAAGGCCCCATGAAGAAGCAGCTGCTGTCAGGACAGTTCGCAATGCAGACCAC
>CAYPDO010000339.1:852-5555 GCA_964409495.1 uncultured Bordetella sp. | reverse complement strand
CGCGCCCCGACATCTCCACGCAGATCCGCTTCCGCAAGGAAGAAGAGCTGCGCAGGAACGAGGCGCAGCTGCGCGCGCTGCCTGCAGCCGTCGGCAAGGCGGGCCAGCCCGGCCCGGCCGGGGTGCCTGCCGCCAAGGGCCAGGCGCCGGTGAAGATCCTCACCAGCTGCCCGGCCTGCCTGACCGGCCTGAGCCGCTACGGCAACGATCTCGATGGCGGCCTGCTCGAGGCCGACTACATCGTCATCGAGATGGCGCGCCACATCCTGGGTGAGACCTGGCTGCAGGACTACGTGGCCAAGGCCAACCAGGGCGGCATCGAGCGCGTGCTGGTGTAGCCGGCCTGACCCTGCGCACAGGGTGTTCACCATGATGGGGCGTTCCCGCATGGATGCTGGCCCGGATATCGCTAGCATCCGGGCACCCTCCCTGGGTGGCTGGTGGCCCCACCGGGCAGCTGGTCGCAGCCATCGAACCCCGAACACGATACGGAGTCAGCCATGCAAGAAGAACGCGCCCTGCGGTCACTGATCGACCAAGCCAAGAGCGGCCGCCGCAGCCGCCGCGACGTGATCCGCCAGATGGTGGGCCTGGGCCTGAGCGCGCCGATGGCCGCGATGCTGCTGATGCACGAGGGCGTGGCGCAGACCACCAGCACGCTGCCCTACAAGCCCACCAAGCGTGGCGGAGGCGGCACGCTGAAGATCATCTACTGGCAGGGCCCTGTGCACCTGAACCCGCACTTCGCCGGCGGCACCAAGGACCAGGACGCCAGCATGATCTTCTACGAGCCGCTGGCCGGCTGGGATACGGATGGCAACCTGGTGCCGCGCCTGGCGGCCGAGATCCCGTCGCGCCAGAACGGCGGCCTGGCCGCCGATGGCAAGAGCGTGATCTGGAAGCTCAAGAAGGGCGTGACCTGGCACGACGGCAAGCCCTTCACCGCCGACGACGTGGTGTTCACCGCGCAGTACGCGGGCGATCCGGCCACCTCGGCGGTGTCGGTGGCCACCTACCGTGACATCAAGGTCGAGAAGATCGACTCGCACACCGTCAAGATCAACTTTCCCAAGTCCACGCCGTTCTGGGCCGAGCCCTTCACCAGTGCCTATGGCGCGGTGCTGCCCAAGCATGTGTTCGAGGCCTTCATCGGCGCCAAGTCGCGCGAGAACCCGGCCAACACCCGGCCGGTGGGCACCGGGCCCTACAAGATCCTCGACTTCAAGCCCGGCGACATGCTGCGCGGCGAGGCCTATGCCGGCTACCACATCCCCAACCAGCCGCACTTCGACGCGGTGGAGGTCAAGGGCGGGGGTGATGCGCTGAGCGCGGCGCGTGCCGTGCTGCAGACCAACGAGTTCGACTTCGCCTGGAACCTGGCGGTCGAAGACGAACTGCTCAAGCGCCTGGAGGCCGCTGGCAAGGGCCGCATGATGTTCTACCCGGGCAGCGACATCGAATTCGTGTCGCTGAACGTGTCCGACCCCTGGACCGAGGTCGAAGGCGAGCGCGCCAGCGTCAAGAGCAGGCACCCGGTCTTCGGCGATAAAGCGGTGCGCACGGCGATGTCGCTGCTGATCGACCGCAAGGGCATCCAGGACGTGATCTACGGCCGCGGCGCCGTGGCCACCGCCAACTTCCTGAACAACCCGCCGCGTTTCCGCAGCCCGAACCTGAAGTACGAGTTCAGCATCGACAAGGCCAACCAGGTGCTCGAGGCCGCGGGCTGGAAGAAGGGCGCCGACGGCATCCGCGCCAAGGACGGCAAGAAGCTGAAGTTCGTGTTCCAGACCTCGGTGAGCCAGCCGCGCCAGAAGTGCCAGGCCATCATCAAGGATGCCTGCACCAAGGCCGGCATCGAGCTCGAGCTCAAGAGCATCGTGGCCTCGGTGTACTTCGGCAGCGATGCGGCCAACCCCGACACCTATCAGAAGTTCTGGTCGGACATGCAGATGTACACGACCACCATGACCCAGCCCGATCCGCAGTTCTTCATGGAGCAGTTCACCACTGCCCAGATCTCGCAGAAGGCCAACAAGTGGGCCAGCCGCAACCTGGTGCGCTGGAGCAATGCCGAGTACGACGCCGCGCACACCGCCGCCACGGCCGAGATGGACCCGGTCAAGCGCGCCGCGCTGTTCGTCAAGATGAACGACCTGGTGGTCAACGACGGACATGTGATCCCGCTGTTCATGCGGCCGCGGCCCTATGGCGTGGTGAACAAGCTGCAGCCGGTGCTGTCGGCCTGGGACAACGCGACCTGGGCCATCGGCTACTGGTACCGCGACTGAGATCGGACGGCAGCGTCCTGCTCGCCCGATCACCGCTGCGGCGACCCGGCCTCGGGCTGGTCGTCGCGCCCTGCCTTGCTCGCGGATGAGATCCTGTGCTGAACTACATCCTCCGGCGATTGCTCATCGCCATACCCAGCCTGCTGGGCATCAGCGTCGTGCTGTTCACGGTGCTGGCGCTGGCGCCGGGTGATCCGTTCGAAGACCTGGCCAACAACCCCAATGTGCCGCCCGAGGTGCGCATGGCGCTGCGCGCGCAGTTCGGGCTGGATGACCCGATCTGGCAGCGCTACCTGTCGTGGCTGGGCAGCATGCTGCAGGGCGACTGGGGCTTCTCGTTCGTCAGCCGCATCGATGTCGATGCGCTGATTGCCCAGCGCATCCCGGTCACCATCGCGGTGATCGGCCTGTCGCAGCTGCTGGCGCTGCTGGTGGCGCTGCCGGTGGGCGTGCTGGCGGCGGCCCGGCCCTACAGCTGGTTCGACCGCATCGCCAGCACCATGGCCTTCGTCGGCTTCTCGCTGCCCACGTTCTTCACCGGCGTGCTGTTCATCCTGCTGTTCTCAGTGCACCTGGGCTGGCTGCCCTTCGTCTACCGCTCCGATCTCGGCTCCAGCGGCTGGCAGTGGTGGGTGGACCAGTTCAAGCAGTCGATCATGCCCATCACCGTGCTGGGCCTGTTCCAGGCCGCCAGCTGGATGCGCTATGTGCGCTCGGCCGTGCTCGACGTGATCCGCCTCGACTACGTCACCACCGCGCGCAGCAAGGGCCTGGCCGAGCGCGTGGTGATCAACAAGCATGTGGTGCGCAATGCGCTGATCCCGGTGGTCACGCTGGTGGCGCTGCAGATGCCCGCGGTGTTCGGCGGGGCCATCGTCACCGAGCAGATCTTCCGCATTCCCGGCATCGGCAGCCTGCTGATCGACGCCATTCTCCGCAACGACACGCCGGTCATCATGGCCGTGACCTTCGTCTTCAGCTGTCTCGTGATCTTCTTCAACCTGGTTGCCGACGTGCTCTATGGCTGGCTCGACCCCCGCATCAGCTACCGCTGAGCCTGGCGCCGGCCTGGGCAAGGCCGTGGCCAGCATCTCGCCCTGGACCGAGGCCTGGCGGCGCTTCAGGCGCCACCGGCTGGCCTTCTGGAGCCTGTGGCTGCTGCTGGCCCTGGTGGCGGCGGTGCTGCTCGGCCCGCTGTTCTACAAGGTGGGCATCAACGATGTCGACTTCAGCGCACGCCTGGCCTCGCCCTCGGCGGCGCATCCGATGGGCACCGACGACCTCGGCCGCGACATCCTGGCGCGCATGCTCTACGGTGGCCGCATCTCGCTGGCCGTGGGCCTGGCGGCCATGCTGATGGCCATCACCGTGGGTGTGTTCATCGGCGCGGTGGCCGGCATGGCGCGTGGCTGGCTGGACGCGGTGCTGATGTGGGTGACCGACCTGTTCCTGAGCCTGCCGCAGCTGCCGCTGCTGCTGCTGCTGATCTTCCTGTTCCGCGATCCGCTGAAGGCCGCGTTCGGGCTCGAGGTGGGCATCTTCATCCTCATCGTGCTGGTCATCGGCGGCTTTCGCTGGATGCCGGTGGCGCGCCTGGTGCGGGCGCAGTTCTTCTCGCTGCGCGAAAAGGAGTTCGTCGAGGCCGCCCGCGCGCTGGGTGCCAGCCCCACGCGCCAGGTGCTGCGCCACATCCTGCCCAACAGCCTGGGGCCGGTGATCGTGGCCGGCACCATCGACATCGCCGCGGCCATCCTCGCCGAGAGCACGCTGAGCTTCCTGGGCCTGGGCTTTCCGCCCGATGTGCCCACCTGGGGCCGCATCCTCTACGACGGCCGCGACTACATGGACCTGGCCATGCACTGGGCGCTGTTTCCGGGGCTGGCGATCTTCATCACCGTGCTGACCATCAACTTCATCGGCGACGGCCTGCGCGATGCGCTCGACCCGCGCCGTGTGCTGTGAGCCCGCCACCGATGGCACTTCTCGAGATCCAGGGCCTCAAGACCCACTTCAAGACCGATGACGGCTGGCTGCACGCGGTCGATGGCGTCGACATCGCCATCGAGGCCGGCCAGACCGTGTGCGTGGTCGGCGAGTCGGGCTGCGGCAAGAGCGTCACCGCCAAGACGGTGATGAAGCTGATCGACATGCCGCCCGGCAGGATCGTCGCCGGGCGCGTGCTGTGGCAGGGCCGTGACCTGGTGCCGCTGGGCGCGGCCGAGATGCAGAAGATCCGCGCCAAGGAGATCGCGATGATCTTCCAGGAGCCGATGACCAGCCTGAACCCGGTGTTCACGGTGGGCGAGCAGATCGCCGAGAGCGTGCGCCTGCACGAGCGCCTGTCGCGTGCCGAGGCCATGAACCGCGCGGTCGAGATGCTCAGGCTGGTGGGCATCCCCACGCCCGAGCGCC
>CAYPDO010000339.1:0-842 GCA_964409495.1 uncultured Bordetella sp. | reverse complement strand
GGGCGGCATGCGCCAGCGCGTGATGATCGCCATCGCGCTGGCCTGCAACCCCAAGCTGCTGATCGCCGACGAGCCCACCACCGCGCTCGATGTGACCATCCAGGCGCAGATCCTCGACCTGATGCAGGACCTGAAGGAGCGCACCGGCACCGCGGTGATGCTCATCACCCATGCCATGGGCGTGGTGGCCGAGGTGGCGCAGAAGGTGGTGGTGATGTATGCCGGCCAGGTGGTGGAGGAGGCGAACGTGCTCGACCTGTTCGCGCGGCCGCTGCACCCCTACACCCAGGGCCTGATCCGCTCGATCCCGCGCATCGACACCGCGGCGCTGCACAAGCAACGCCTGGAGGCCATTCCGGGCAGCGTGCCCAAGCTGATCGAGCCGGCCGCGGGCTGCCGTTTTGCGGCCCGCTGCGCCCGCGCCGAGCCGGCCTGCCGCGGCGCCACGCCGCCGCTGCGCGAACTGGGCGGCGGCCACAAGGTGGCGTGCTTTCTGGCGGAGGCGGCATGAGCCGGTCAGGCGCACCCGCCGCGCCGGGCACCCCGCTTCTTCAGGTGAAGAACCTGGTCAAGCGCTTCCCGATCCGCGGCGGCCTGCTGCAGCGGGTGGTCGACCAGGTGCACGCGGTGGATGGCGTGAGCTTCGAGCTGCAGCGCGGCGAGACGCTGGGCCTGGTGGGTGAATCGGGCTGCGGCAAGAGCACCACCGGCCGCTGCATCCTGCGCCTGATCGAGCCCACCTCGGGCGAGGTGATCTTCGATGGCCGCAGCGTCACGCAGGCCGGCAAGGCCGAGCTGCGCGCGCTGGCGCGCGACATGCAGATCATCTTCCAGGACCCGTA
>CAYPDO010000338.1:0-5562 GCA_964409495.1 uncultured Bordetella sp. | reverse complement strand
GCCGCGGCGCGCTTCTTGGCGGCATCGTCGGCCCAGCTCGACGAGAGCTTCTCGCTCTTCACCGACTTCTTGTCGCCCGGCTTGGCGGCACCCGGCGCCGCTGCGCCCGGCGCGCCGGGGGCAGCCTTGGGCTTGTGGATGGTGCCCGAGATGCCGGCCTTGTCGGCCGCAGCCGCCGGCTTGACCTCTTCCGGCTTCTTGGCGGTGAGCACGCGCTTGGGCGCGTTCATCATCGCGCGGATTGCGGCAGCCTCGGCCTCGGCGGCCTTGCGGCGCTTCTCCAGATCGGCCATGCGCTGCTTCTCGGCGGCCTCGGTGTCGGCCGCCTTGACCACGCGCAGTGCGGGCTTGGCCGGTTCGGCCGGGGCCGCTGCCGCCGGGGCCGCCACCGGGGCGGCCGGCGCAGCAGGAGCGGCCTGTGCCGGTGCGGCAGGCGCCGCTGCCGGCGCAACGCGCGCAGCCGGTGCCGCGGCACTGGCGGGCGCCGCAGCCTTCTCGATGGCCGCAGCGGCCGCCGCCTTGGCCGCAGCCTCGGCCGCCTCAAGCGCGGCCTTGGCTTCCGCGGCCGCCTTGGCCTCGGCCTCGGCACGCGCCGCCGCCTCGGTGGCCTCACGCTGGGCACGCTCGCGCTCGGCGCGCTGGCGCGCCTGCTCGGCCAGCTCTTCCTCCTGCCGGCGCAGCACCTCGGCCTGGGCGCGGGCTTCTTCCTCGCGGCGCTGCAGCTCGGCCGACTCGATGGCCGCCGCGGCCGCAGCGGCCTGGGCCGGCGTCTCGCCCGGCGTCTCGTCGCGCTTGACGAACGTGCGCTTCTTCACCACCTGCACCTGGATGGTGCGGGCCTTGCCGGAAGCATCGGCCTGCTTGATCTCGCTGGTGCTCTTGCGCGTCAGCGTGATCTTGTTGCGCGCAGCGGCAGCGGTGCCGTGCGCGGTGCGCAGGTAGTCGAGCAGACGCTCCTTGTCAGTCTCGGTGAGCTGATCGTCGGGCGACTTCTTCGCGACACCGGCAGACTGCAGCTGCTCGAGCAGCGTCCCCGCGGGACGGTTGAGCTCGGCTGCGAACTGGGCGACGGTGGTCACGGCCATGGGCGGTTTTCCTTGCGTAACTTCTCGGGCGTTTCGGGACTGGGGTTCGGTGCGGCGATCAGGCCGTGAACCAGTGCTCCCGCGCCTTCATGATCAGGGCCTTGGCCTCGGCGTCGTCCAGACCGGTCATCTCGACCAGTTCGTCGACGGCCAGGTCGGCCAGGTCGTCGCGGCTGTGCACGCCGCCGGTGGCGAGCTTGTCGATCAGCTCGGTATTCAGGCCCTGGCCCTGGAATTCCAGGTCGCGCAGGTCCTGCGACACCTCTTCCACCGATTCCTCGCGGGCGATCTCCATCGTCAGCAGGGCATCCTTGGCGCGGTTGCGCAGCTCGTGCACGGTGTCTTCGTCAAAGGCCTCGATCTCCAGCATCTCCTGCAGCGGCACGTAGGCCACTTCCTCGAGGCTGGCAAAGCCTTCCTCGATCAGGATGTCGGCGACTTCCTCGTCGACGTCGAGCTTCTCGACGAACAGCTTGCGCACCGATTCGGATTCCTGGGCCTGCTTGGCCTGGGATTCCTCGGCGGTCATGATGTTGATGCGCCAGCCGGTCAGCTCGGAGGCCAGGCGCACGTTCTGGCCGCCGCGGCCGATGGCGATGGCAAGGTTTTCCTCGTCGACCACCACGTCCATCGCGTGCTTTTCCTCGTCGACGACGATCGACTGCACGTTGGCCGGGGCCAGCGCGCCGATCACGAACTGCGCCGGGTCTTCAGACCACAGCACGATGTCGACGCGCTCGCCGGCCAGCTCGTTGGTGACGGCGTTGACACGCGAACCGCGCACACCCACACAGGTGCCGATCGGGTCGACGCGGCGGTCGTGCGAGATCACGGCGATCTTGGCGCGGCTGCCCGAATCACGGGCGCAACTCTTGATCTCCAGCAGGCCCTGCTCGATCTCGGGCACTTCCTGGCGGAACAGCTCGATCATGAAGCCGGGCGCCGAGCGCGACAGCATGATCTGCGCGCCACGGGCCGTGGGATCCACGCCGGTGATGAAGGCCCGCACGCGGTCGCCCGAGCGCAGGTTTTCCTTCGGGATCATCTCGCTGCGCTTCAGACGCCCTTCGACGCGGCCGCTCTCAACGATGATGTCGCCCTTGTCCAGGCGCTTGACCGTGCCGACGAAGATCTGGTCGCCGCGCGACATGAAGTCATTGAGCAACTGCTCGCGCTCGGCGTCGCGGATCTTCTGCAGGATCACCTGCTTGGCGGCCATGGCGCCGATGCGGCCGATCGGCACCGAGGGGATCGGCTCCTCGATGTAGTCACCCACCTCGATCTCGGCGATGCGGTCGATCGCGTCGCTGAGCATCTCCTCGGCATCCGGGTTCTGCAGGCCGGCCTCGTCGGGCACCACCAGCCAGCGGCGGAAGGTCTCGTAGTCGCCGGATTCGCGGTCAACCGCCACGCGGATGTCCACCTCGCCGCCGTGCAGCTTCTTGGTGGCCTGCGCCAACGCAGCCTCCACGGCGCCGAACACCACGTCGCGATCGACGTTCTTCTCGCGCGAGATGGCATCCACCAGCATCAACATTTCGCGGTTCATCAGTTCTGACCTCCGTCTTCCTTCTCGGCCTCGGCGGGGTGGACAGCCGCATCCTCGGTGGCAGACGCTGCGCCGCGCCGCCCCTTGAAATCGACCACCGGCACCAAACGCGCCTCGCGCACTTCTTCCAGCGAAAAATCCAGCACCTGCTGCACCGGCGCCACCGTGGCCGCATCGCCCTTGGCCACCTTGGCGGTGCGGGCAGCCGTCTTCACGGCCGGCTTGCCGCCCTTGCGCAGCCGCGCCGGCTTGTCTGTTTCAGCGGGCAGTTCCAGCCGCCAGGCGGTTTCACCCGCGCCAGCCACCTCGGGCGCCGCGGCCGCCAGCACGCCACGCCACTTGCGGCGGTTCATGAAGGGCTCACGCAGCGTGATCTCGACCTCGACACCGACGAAGCGCTGCCAGTCGGCGGGCTTGTTCAACGGGCGATCAAGCCCCGGGGACGACACCTCGAGGCGCGCATACTCCACCGCCTCTACCTCGAGCAGATATTGCAGCTGGCGCGTGACCAGCTCGCAATCCTCGACCAGCACGTAGTCGCTGGCGCCGGTGGGGTAGACCTGGCCGAGCAGCCGATCGATCGTGACGCGCAGCAAACCGCCCGCCGAACGCTCGACGTCCACGAGGTCGTACCCCATGCCGGTGACCGTGCGCTCCAGCGCTGCCTGCCAACTCATCTGCCTAGATCGATCCTGCCGCTGCCAAGACACCCCGCAGCCACCTGCGCAGCCACCCCTGGGTGTGAGAAATTCGAAATGCGTTCAAGCAAAAAAAATGGGCAGGAAGTCTCCGCCCAACTTTGCTCTTCAGCGAAAGGCGGGATTGTAGCCTGCAAATGCCATGCCCTCAAGCTCACCAGCCGTTTCGGGCGCTCAGCATGCGAGAATCACGGGCTTCGATCGATAGAAGCCATCCACAGGATCACCAGCATGGGATTTCTCGCCGGCAAGCGCCTGCTGATCACGGGCGTGTTGAACAACCGCTCCATCGCCTATGGCATCGCCCGGGCCTGCCACCGCGAAGGTGCCGAACTGGCCTTCAGCTACGTGGGTGAGCGCTTCAAGGAGCGCATCACCGAGTTCGCCGCCGATTTCGGCTCCAGCCTGGTGTTCGACTGCGATGTGAGCGACGACGCGCAGATCGAGCGCCTGTTCGCTGACCTGGGCCAGCACTGGGAGCAGTTCGACGGCTTCGTGCACGCCATCGCCTTTGCGCCGCGCGAGGCCATTGCCGGCGACTTTCTCGACGGCCTGAGCCGCGAGAGCTTTCGCATCGCGCATGACATCTCGTCCTACAGCTTCCCGGCCATGGCCAAGGCCGCCCTGCCCCGGCTGCGCGCCGGCAGCTCGCTGCTGACGCTGAGCTACCTGGGCGCGCAGCGCTACGTGCCCAACTACAACACCATGGGCCTGGCCAAGGCCAGCCTGGAGGCCAGCGTGCGCTTCCTGGCGCAGAGCGTGGGCGCCAAGGGCGTGCGGGTGAACGGCATCTCGGCCGGACCGATCAAGACGCTGGCCGCCTCGGGCATCAAGGATTTCAGCAAGCTGCTGGCCGAGTTTGCCGCCACCACGCCGATCCGCCGCCCGATCACCATCGACGACGTGGGCAACACCGCGGCCTTCCTGCTGTCTGACCTGTCGGCCGGCATCAGCGCCGAGATCGTCTACGTCGACGGTGGCTTCAGCCACGTGGCCATCGCCAATCCGGAAGCCTGAGTCTTCTTCTTCGGCCCCCCCACGTGAAAACGGCGCCCCGCGGGGCGCCGTTTTGCCGTGTGCCCAGCCCCAGCTCAATCGCGGACGCAGTCCACGTAGTACCTCTTGCCGCCCTTGCCGTCGTCCTCGGCCACCAGGCCGTGCACATCGGCTGCAAAGCCCGGAAAGCGGGCATTGAAGGCACGCGTGAACTTCAGGTAGTCGCAGATCTTCCTGTTGAAGCGCTCGCCCGGGATCAGCAGCGGAATGCCCGGTGGGTAAGGCGTGAGCAGGCTGGTGGTGATGCGGCCTTCGAGTTCATCGATGTCCACGCGCTGGGTTTCACGCCGGGCGATGTGCGCATAGGCATCGGTGGGCTTCATCGCCGGCTGCAGGTCACTGAGGTACATCTCGGTGGTCAGGCGGGCGATGTCGCCCTCGGCATAGGCCTCGTGGATGGCCTGGCACAGATCGGCCAGCCCCATGCGTTCGTACTGCGGGTGAGCGCGGCAGAACTCGGGCAGGATGCGCCACATCGGCGCGTTCTTGTCGTAGTCGTCCTTGAACTGCTGCAGCGCGGTGAGCATCGTGTTCCAGCGGCCCTTGGTGATGCCGATGGTGAACATGATGAAGAACGAGTAGAGCCCGGTCTTCTCGACCACCACGCCGTGCTCGGCCAGGAACTTGGTCACCACGCCGGCCGGGATGCCGGTGGCGGCGAACTTGCCGTTCACATCCAGCCCGGGGGTGATGATGGTGCTCTTGATCGGGTCGAGCAGGTTGAATCCTGAAGCCAGCGGGCCGAAGCCGTGCCACTCGTCGTCGGCCTGCAGCGTCCAGTCGGCCGCGGTGCCCATGCCCTCGCCGGTGAGGTGGTCGGGGCCCCACACCTTGAACCACCAGTCGTGGCCGTATTCCTCGTCCACCTTGCGCATGGCGCGGCGGAAGTTCAGCGACTCGGCAATGCTCTCCTCCACCAGGGCGGTGCCGCCGGGCGGCTCCATCATGGCGGCGGCCACGTCACAGCTGGCGATGATGCTGTACTGCGGGCTGGTGCTGGTGTGCATCAGGTAGGCCTCGTTGAAGAGGTGGTGGTCCAGCTTGGTGTTTTCCGAATCCTGCACCAGCACGTGGCTGGCCTGGCTGATGCCGGCCAGCAGCTTGTGGATGGACTGGGTGGCGTAGACCATGGAGCTCTTCGGGCGCCCGCGCTTCTTGCCCATGGCGTGGTAAC
>CAYPDO010000337.1:0-5564 GCA_964409495.1 uncultured Bordetella sp. | reverse complement strand
GCTCGGCCAGCTGGGCCACGGTGAGCACTTCGGGGAGCATGGCGTCAGGCCTCGGCGGTCTGCTGGTAGATCTCGACACCGGCCACCATGCCAGGCGCCAGGCGCTGGGCGCGAATGGTGGCGGCGATCACGTCGCCGGCGTCGGTGTGGTGCTGGGCGATCTCGGGGTGCTCCACGATCACCTGGTGGGCGCTGGCCAGCGCCGCCTCAATGGCCAGCGCGTGCTCGGTTTGCCACGTGTAGGCGTGGCGCAGGCACATGGCCTCGATGGAGCGCAGCGCGCCGTGCAGCGTGCGGGAGGTGGGGTGGTGCAGCCCCAGCGCGTGGATGGCCGTCTCGCACCCGGCACCGATCACCCAGGCCATGTGCGCCAGGTGCTCGGTGGCAGGCTCATCCTGTTCGAGGATCAGCGTGGCAATGCGCTCGTTTCGCGCGGCGCTGGCCATGGCCTGCTTGGCCACCGCGCGTGCCACAGGGGAGCGCCAGGCGGGGATCTGGCGCATGGGGCGATGGCGCTTGGTCATGCTGGGAACTCGTCGTGCGTGCGGCCGTCCAGCAGGCGGCCGGCGGCCTTCTTGCCCACGCGAGTCATCATGGCGTTCTCGCACTTGGTAACAGGCAAGTCGGCCAGGCCGCTGCCGATCATGTACTTGTGCGGCACACCCCCGGCGTATGGCGGCAACCACTCTCCCCACTGCTTGAACAGGAAGGGCACGCCAGCAGCCGCGCACTGGTCGCGCAGGCTTCTGGCCCAGTCGGGGTGCATCGGCCGGGCATGCGGGCCGCTCTCGCCGCCGCAGATCACCCAGTCAATGCCGGTGAACTGCGGGCCATCGCAAGCGTGCAGGCACGATGTGCTGCCCGTCAGCACGTCCAGGTGCACGGGCAGGCCGCAGCCTGTGCAAGGTGGCCCGAAGGGGATCGCCTCCAGGTCAATCCGCCCCAGCATCGGCTCAACGCTCAGGAAGCGCACGCGCGCCGGCGTAGCCAGCAGCTTCGGCACGTCGCGGTTGACTTCGGCCTGGTTCGCCACGGTGGCGCCGATCCAAACGTGCGGCCAGGGCTGGCTGCAGGCGCTCCAGGGCAGCATCCGGGCGGCGTTGCCGATGCGCTTGGTGAGCAGCAGCCAATCCAGATCGGGCGTCTGTTCGATCTGCGAGAACAGGTCGACGCGCCAAGCGTCGGGCACCTTGTTGTCGAACACGTCGCCCAGGCTGGCGCAAAACACCCGCCGCCGGCGGCCGTGCTGAGCCTGGAACGCGGCCGCCTGGCGTTGCCAGCGCTCGGGCAGTTCCCAGTAGCCCTCGCTGGTGCGGTGCCTGGGCTGGCCAGTGCCCCAGGCCACGCCCAGCGTCCGCGCCGGCGTGCTGCGCGCTGCATAGCAGTCGTCGCAAGCGAGGCTGACAGGCGTGCAGCCGATCCAAGGATTGAAGGTGCTGTCGCACCATTCGATGGCGGTCTTCTCGGCCATGGTCACAGCTCAGTAGGGTGTGGGCAACATGTCATCCGGCGCCAGCTGCAGCAGGAACCGGCACAGCTGGCGTGCCTCGGGGTGGGGCAGCAGCATCGTCTGGCCGCTGAGCTCGATCTGCACCTGGCCATCACTCCACACGCCCACGCGCAGAGCGCCTGGCTGCGCTGCCACGGCTTTTGCCACAGCCGGCGTCGGGACAAGCGCGGCCCTGCCTGCTGCAGCACGCACAGGCAGCGTACGTGTCGGCTTGGGCCGGGCGGCCGCCTGGCCCAGGGCCGGGCCAGGCGCAGGGCCGGCGGGGGTGGACGGCGCAGCCGACACCGTGCGCCGCGCTGGTTTCGCATCGTCGGGATCTGCTGCCAACGGTACGCCGGTGCCCAGGCTCCAGTAGGCCAGCCGGCCATCCATCCGCTTGACGATCGCACCATGCATCACTGCGGCGGCCAGCAGCGGGCCGAAGTCGGGCGTGGTGTTTGTTCCGATGGCCTCGCCCAGCGGTGCAGATGCCAGCTCAGCGCCGGCCGGCAACGTCTGCAGGTGCGCCAGCACGCGCGCGGGAATCGTGCCCGGCTGTGGCGTGTAGATCATCACGCCCTCGCCAGTTTGTGATCACGCGCCACGCGGAAGCCGGCGGCATGCGCGTGGCCACCGCCGCCGTACGCCGCGGCGATCGCGCTCACATCCAGGCCCGGGCCCTCGGTGCTGCGCAGGCTGAAGTGGCGGTGCTCGGTGGTGTCCCAGTAGCACGCGGCAAAGGGCTCGCCCAGGGCCATGGCGGCGCCGGCATCGCTGGCCATGGTGTAGGGCAGGCTGGCCGCCCACACCTCGTGGCCACCGATCACCATGCGGCGCTTGCACACCGTCACCAGCTCGGCCACGTCCTTGCGGTGCTTGCGCTCGATGGCCACGCCCTGGGCGGTGAGGTTCAGCAGATCGTGGCGATCGCCCGCCATCAGCTTGTCCCAGGTGTCCATGCTGTAGGCCATGCTGAACACCGCCGCCTGGATCTCGCGGGTGTTGGGCAGGCGGAAGCGCCAGAGGTCGCGGTCTTCGATGTGGCCCAGCAGCAGCGGCCGCGGCTCGCCCGGGAAAAGGTAGTCCCAGGCCAGCGTGGCGCCGCTGCGGTTGAGGTCGCAAAACCAGCGCAGCCGCGGCAGCACGCCCGGCACGTCAGGCGTCGACAGGTGCTGCAGCTCATCGATCGCGGTCTTGTGGTGGTCGATCAGCGTCACGCTGTTGGCCAGGGCCAGCATGGCCTCGATGACGGGAAGCTTGTAGCTGTAGTCCACCAGGTACACGTCGCGGCCGGTCACGTCGGGCGGTGCCTCGCCGTAGCGGCCAGGCACGAACTCAGGGTAGGGCCGGTGCGTGACCTGGCGGCGGTGGTAGTGGTGGAAGCACCATGCGGCGCTGAAACCGTCCGCGCAGTTGTGGTGATAGATCACCAGCGGCGGCAGCGCGCGCCCCTGGATGGTGGCGGCCTTGGCCGCGGCGGCGGTCACGTCAGAAAGGCTCATCATCTTCTCCTGAGTGCATGGCGCTGGCCAGGGCTGAGCCTGCGGTCAGCGCCAGCAGTTGCTGCTGTTCGCTCTCGGGCATGCCTTCGAGCACGGCCTTGAGCGAGAAGGCGCGCAGCGGCGTGTGCTGGATGCTGAAGGCGGCGATGCGCGCGCTGGCTTCGTCGCACCAGTTGATGCTGTAGATGGCCGCGGCGCCCAGGCTGCGGCTGTGCGCGGGGATCACGCGGCGCTCGGGCACATAGGCGCCGTTGCGCCACACCTGCTCGGTGTGGGTGATCTGGGGCACGTCGACGCGGATGAGCGGCAGGCCGCAGGCCACGTCCTGGCTCACGGCGCCGGCGATCTTGGCGTGGCCCATCAGCTCGACGATGGCCCACTGCAGTGGGGGCATGGCAGGCGCCTGCGCAAAGGCTTCGGCGCCTGCCACCTGGTCGGGGGTATCGGTGCTGTGCACGGTGTTGCTCCTGCGTGCGGTGGTGGAAGTGGGGCCTCAGGCCCCGGTCAGATGTGGTCTTTTGGAAACGGCCAGGCCTTGTCGGCTTGCTCGGTGCTGGGGCCTGAGGCCTTGTCGGTCACTTCCCCCGCCGGCTTGCCGGCGGGCTTGTGCGCTCTCACGAAGGTTTCGGTGGCGTCGAGCTCTCGGCCGCCAGAGGCGGCCGCACTTCCCGACCTCCCCTTGCCCGGGCGGGGCGGCATCTCTTGCTTGGCTTTGTCCAAGGCCTCGTACATCACAGCCGAAGGCACGACGGCCAGGGCGCGGGTGATCGTGTCGGTGGTGCTGCCGGGGTCGATGTCGGCCGGGTCGTTGATGTCCTCGGTGAGCTGCTCGGCCATCACCAGCAGGGCCAGCAGCTCACCCAGGCGGCGGCCACCGTTCACCGTGTCACCCCGCAGCAGGCGGATCTGGCGATCGAACGCCTGCCCGTAGGGGATGTTGGGCTCTCGGTCCCAGGCCATGCAGCGAAACACCAGCGCGCAGGCCTCGTGGCTGATCGGGTCGAACAGGTGCTCGCACGCGGCCACCAGGATCTCGATGCTCAGCTGCTCGGCTGAGCGCAGGCGCGTGCTGATCGCCTCGGCCAGCATCCAGCGGAACATCGATCGGGCAGTAGCCCGGCAGCCGGCCTCCCATTGCGCCACCGTCATCGGCTGCGCCTCCTCCCCGCCCCCCGCCTGCGCGCCCGGCTTCGCCTCGCCCAGGTCTTCGCCCCTCTCCCCCTTGCTCGTGCCCCGCCCAGCAGCGGGGGCGGCGGTGGCCTTGGGGGCGAACAGCGGCGCGGCAGGCTTCGCGGCTGGCGAAGGTGCTGTGGCAGCGGGCGCGGCCTTCACGGTCTGCTGCCGCAACAGGCCGCGGGCCTTGATCGCCTTCTTGGCAGCCTCTTCGGGCACCAGCTCGATGGGCATGCTGTCGCCCAGATCCACCACCACGATGCTGGCTGCAAAGCCCTGACCCAACAGCGCGCGAAGCGGCCGTGCGCTGTCGGTCAGCTGAGGGCAGGGCGCATCCAGCCGGTAGTGGCCCACGGGCGTGGCGCTGGGGTCGCGCAGCACGGCGCGGGCCTTGGAACCCTGCAGCACGGTGCGGCCGGCGTCACGCGCAGCCTGCAGCAAGGCCTGGTGGGCCTCTTCCTGCTTGGCCTGGTAACAGCGGGCGTCCTGGCACATGTCGCCGCCGCCGGCCACGTCAGCGAACAGATCCGGCGCGGCGCCGCTGCGCTTGGGGCAGCCGGCGCACGGGCCGGCCACCTTGTAGGCAGCCGAGGTGTCGAAGCGCGCCAGATCCAGCCGCAGCATGAACTCGCGCCGCAGGTACTCGGCCGCGCTGCGGTAGCTGTAGGGCTCACCACCGAAGCCGGCCACGATCTTGGCCGTGGCGCGCGCCTGCTCTTCGGCGTTGGGCATGCGGGCGATCAGCAGCGCCACGCTGGCGTCGATCTGGCCGGCAAGAAACGCCTCGCGCCCGGCGGGGCACAGTGCGCGCAGCTTCAGCCGCTGGTACACGTGCGATGAACTCACCTTCACGGCCGTGGCCAGCTCATGCACGGTGGCGTAGCCCTGCAGCCCTTCGGGCTTGCGCAGCAAGGCGTCATAGGCATCGGCCTCCTCGAGCGCATTCAGGTCATTGCGCTCCATGTTCTCGGCCAGCGCCGTCTCGATCAGCTCTTGGTCGGCGCACTGGAACACCACGGCATCCAGCATGGTCAGGCCCGCCTCTGGGGCGGCGCGCCACCGCGTCTCACCCACCACGATCTCGTAGGGCGGACGGCCATTGCTGCCGGTGTGGCGCGGGTTGGGCCGTACGCGGATGGGTTGGATCTGGCCGCGGGCCTTCAGCTTGGCGGCCATGGACGTGACGCGATCGGCCTTCCACAGCTTGCGCGGGTTCAGCGGGCTGGGCTCGATCAGCGTGACGGGGATGCGCAGCGCGCCCTCGAGGGGCTGGCAGGCGGTGGGTGTGGTGGTTGCGGTGGCGAGGGTGGTGCTCATGGTGCGGCCGGGTCAGTCGGCGTTGGGGTTCTTCGGCGTCGTCATCCTGCACATCTGGGCGTTCCACACCTCGGGGAACAACA
>CAYPDO010000336.1:0-5568 GCA_964409495.1 uncultured Bordetella sp. | reverse complement strand
TGGAGAAGCTCGCGCCGGTGCTCACCAGCAGCGACTTCGAGTTCGAGTTCCGCGAGCCGCTGAGCCTGCCGAACCCGATGCTGGCCTTCAGCGACCTCGCCTGCGGCTACCCGGCGCCCCCGGTCGCCGGGTACGGCGACGCACCCCCCGAGGGGGTCGGCCTCGCCTTGGGGCGGCCCGGCGGCGAGGCCGGCTCGACGGTCATCGTCTCCGGCATCGACCGCTCGGTGCTGGCCGGCCAGCGCATCGGCATCCTGGGCGCCAACGGCCAGGGCAAGTCGACGCTGGTGAAGACCATCGCGCATGCGCTGCAGCCGATCGACGGCACGCTGACCGAGGGCAAGGGCCTGGCCATCGGCTACTTCGCGCAGCAGGAACTGGATCTGCTCAGCGAGGACGACACGCCGCTGCAGCGCATGGTGCGCCTGGCGCGCGAGGTGGGCGCCTCGGGCCAGGAGGCGCGCGAGCAGGAACTGCGCAACTTCCTCGGCCAGTTCCGCTTCGTCGGCGACATGGTGCACCAGAAGGTGGGTACGCTCTCAGGCGGCGAGCGCGCGCGCCTGGTGATGGCCACCATCGTCTGGCAAAGGCCCAACCTGCTGCTGCTGGACGAACCCACCAACCACCTGGACCTGAGCACGCGCGAGGCGCTGTCGATCGCGCTGAACGAGTTCGAGGGCACGGTGCTGCTGGTGAGCCACGACCGCGCACTGCTGCGCGAGGTGTGCGACGAGTTCTGGCTGGTCACCGCCGGCGGCGTGGAACCCTTTGATGGCGACCTCGACGACTACCAGAAATGGCTGCTGGAGGTGAGCCGCGCCGTGGCCCGCGGCCAGGAGCCGCCACCGCCGCCGCGGCCGGTGCTGGCCAGCACGGTGAGCGGCAGCGCCGAGCCCAAGGGCGGCGGCAAGAGCACCGGCGCCGCGGCCACGCCCGCCGCCCGGCCGGTGGACAACGGCAACCGCCGCGACGATCGCAAGGCCGCCGCGCAGGCACGCAGCGAACTGGCCAACAAGACCCGCCCGCTGCGCAATGAGCTGCAGCAGATCGACACGCGGCTGGAGAAGCTGGGCCAGGAGAAGACCGCGCTCGAAAGCCGGCTGGTCGATGCCGCCATCCCGGCCGCCGAGATGGCCGACATCGGCCGCCGCCTGAACCACATCGCGGCCGAGGTGGCCATGCTCGAGGAACGCTGGCTCGAGCTGCAAGGCCAGGTCGAGGCCAACAACGCCCCGGTGGGCGGCTGTGGCGCCAGGGGCGGTGGCCGGTCACCGCCCGCCGCGCACCGGCACCCGCACAGGCCGGCGCCGCAGGGCCTCGGCCTGTTGAATGTCCATTTAAATTGTGTGCAATTGAATTGCCCGCTACATTCACACCCATGCCCTCGCGCCACCCCCGACCTGCCCCAGCGCTGCCGGCCACCCAGGCGGCGGCCGGCACGCCCGATGCGGCGGCCTGGCTGGCGCTGGACCATCAGCTGTGCTTTGCGCTGTATTCGGCCTCGCTGGCCATGACCAAGACCTACAAGCCGCTGCTCGAGCCGCTGGGCCTGACCTATCCGCAGTACCTGGTGATGCTGGTGCTGTGGCAGGGTGACGGCCTCACCGTCTCGCAGCTCGGCGAGCGCCTGCAGCTCGATTCGGGCACGCTCACACCGCTGCTCAAGCGCCTGCAGGCGCAGGGCCTGCTGCAGCGCCTGCGCGACGCGGCCGATGAACGCCGCGTGCTGCTGCAGCTCACGGCCGAGGGCCGCGCGCTGCGCGCTCGCGCCATGGCCGTGCCGCAGGCCATTGCCTGCGCGCTGGCCTGCGATCTGACCGAGCTCGCCACGCTCACCACCCGCCTGACACAGTTGCGCGATCAACTGCGCCAGGCCAGCACCGAGGTTCCCCCGCCCGCCGCGGCCTGAGGGCTGTGCGGCACCGCCTGGCGGTGCGCACAACCCGGCGCGGCATTTCCCGTCCCACCCCTGCACGAAGGATCTGCACCATGGCCATCGACACCGCCCTGTACACCGCCACCGCCACCGCCACCGGCGGCCGCGCCGGCACCATCGAAAGCAATGACGGCCGCCTGAAGGCCACGCTGTCCACGCCCAAGGCGCTGGGCGGCGACGACGGCGCCGGCACCAACCCCGAGCAGCTGTTTGCCGCCGGCTACTCGGCCTGCTTCATCGGCGCGATGAAGGCCGTGGCCGGCCGCCAGGGCAAGCGCCTGCCGGCCGAGGTGAGCATCACCAGCGATGTGGGCATCGGCCCGCTGACCGGCAAGGCCGGCGCCTTCGGCATCAGCGTGGCGATGCGCATCGCGGTGCCGGGCATGGACCGCGCCGAGCTCGAGGCCCTGGTGGCCACGGCCCACGAGGTGTGCCCCTACAGCAACGCCACGCGCGGCAATGTCGACGTCACGCTGACGGTGGTCTGAATGCAGCACCCGGCCCCGCGAGTACGCGGGACCACCCGCCGGGCGGGTGCTCAGTCGGCTTGGGGCGGCCCGGCGCTCGACTGAGTGCAGCACCCGGCCCCGCGAGTACGCGGGTCCACCCGCCGGGCGGGTGCCCAGTCGGCTTGGGGCGGCCCGGCGCTCGACTGAGCCCCCGGCCGGCCCGCCGCCGGCACGATCCGCGGCGGCCCGCCACCCCGCAGATGGGGCGGCCGCCTGTCACGCATTGGTCATGCAGGCTCCCTAGGGTGCAGGGCCGGTGTTCACACGCGCGACACATGCGCGCATGAACGCCTTGACCCCGACCCTGCAGGAGCCCCATGACCCTCTCCCCGATCGCCCGCGCCGCCGCGGCGCTTGCCCTTGCCGCCAGCGCGCTGGCACCCGCCGCCGCACAGACGGTGTCGACGCCCGTCGCCTTCGTCAACGGCCTGGCCATTGCCGCCGACACGCCCGACCTGAGCAGCGGCAGCGATTTCGACCGCCGCGTCGGCTTCTTCTCCGACCTGTACTACGACCGCGCGCGCAACGAGTGGTGGGGCCTGTCGGACCGCGGCCCGGGCGGCGGCACGCTGAGCTACGACACCCGCATCCAGCGCTTCACGCTCGACGTGAACGCCAGCACCGGCGCGATCAGCAACTTCAAGGTTGTCGAGACGATCAAGTTCAGCAACGCCTCGGGCGTGGCACTGAACGGCCTGGCGCCCAGCCCCAGCAGCGTGCTGGGCACGTCCTTCGACCCCGAAGGCATGGTCATCAACCCGAAGAACGGCAACATCCTCGTCTCCGACGAGTACGGCCCCTCGGTGTACGAGTTCAACCGCAGCGGCCAGCTGGTCAAGGCCTACACGGTGCCGGACAACCTGGTGCCCAAGGTGGGCGGCACGGCGAACTACACCGCCGGTGCCACCGCGCTGACCAGCGGCCGTGAGGGCAACCGCGGCCTCGAAGGCCTGGCCATCAGCCCCGACGGCCGCTACGCCTATGCCATGCTGCAGGACGGCACCGTGGTCGACGGCCAGCTCAATGCCGCCGGCACCTCGCTGACGCGCAGCTTCTACACCCGCATCGTCAAGTACGACACCGCCACCGGCCTGGCCGTGGGCCAGTACGCCTACAGGCTGGACCGCAACGGCCAGGGCCAGGGCATCTCGGCCATCGTGGCGCTGGGCAATGACAAGTTCATGGTGCTCGAGCGCAACAACCGCGGCGTGGGCGTGGGCGCCGACCTGGCCACTGCCGACAAGAGCGTCTACCAGATCGATCTGGCCGGCGCCACCGACGTGACCAACATCGAGCTGCCCGCCAGCGCCAATGCGCCCTTGCCGGCCGGTGTGGTGCCCGCCACCAAGGGTGCCAAGATCATCGACCTGGACGCCAACACCCTGGCCGCGCTGGGCCACAAGTCGCCCGAGAAGTGGGAAGGCCTGGCGGTCGGCCCGCAGCTGGCCAACGGCCAGTACCTGATCCTGGCCGGCACCGACAACGACTACAGCGTCACGCAGAACGGCAGCAGCACGCAGTTCGACGTGTGGTTCGACTTCACCCAGGACGACCCCTATGCAAGCTCGATCCACTGCCCGGTGGGCCAGGTGACGGGCTGCTTCACCACCGCCTCGACGGCCGATGCCGACGGCTACGACACGGTGGCGTCGGCATCGTTGACCGGGGCCTACAGCCTGCTGCCCGGCGTGCTGCATGCCTACACGGCCGGGATCGCCGGCTACACCGCGCCGGTGCCCGAGCCCGGCGGCTGGGCCCTGATGCTGGGCGGCCTGGCCGTCACCGGCGCGCTGGCGCGCCGCCGCCGCGCCGCCTGAGCCTCAGAGCAGGCTGAGCATCAGCGCCACGCGGGCCTGCCACGGCGACAGGCCGGCGGCCGGCCCGGCCTGGTGGGCGGCCGCGCCGATCAGCACGCCATCGGCGCAACGTGTGGCACGCCACACGCGCACGCCCGCGGCCTGGGCCTCGGCCAGCGCGGCCTCCAGCGCCTGGTGCACCGTGCCGTTGCCGGTGCTGGCCACCACCAGGCCGCGCACCCCGGCGGCCACCAGCGCGCGCACGCCGTCGCCACGCGCGCCGGCGTGGCTGCTGACGATCTCCACCCAGGGCCAGGCCTGCGCATCGGCCGGCAGGCTGCCCACGGCATGCCCCGCAGCCTGCGGCCAGGGGCGGAACAGGCGCAGCTGCCCTTCCTCCACCACCGCCAGCGGCCCGCCATCCCCGGCCGTGAAGGCATCGGGCCGGTAGGTGTGGGCCTTGCGCAGGCCCAGCGCCCCGAACACCTGGCCGGCCAGCACCGCCACCACGCCCTGCGCGCCGGGCGTGGCGGCCACCGTCACCGCATCCAGCAGGTTCTGCGGGCCGTCGGCGGCCAGTGCGGTGGCCGGGCGCATCGCCGCGGTCAACACCACCGGCTTGGCCGCGGCCAGCACGCTGTGCAGCCACCAGGCGGTTTCTTCCAGCGTGTCGGTGCCGTGGGTGATCACCACGCCGGTCACGTCCTCGCGCGCCAGCAACTGCTGCACGCGCTGCGCCAGGCGCAGCCAGGTGGCATGGTCCATGTCCTTGCTGTCGAGCTGGGCCAGCTGCTCGGCCGCGATGGCCGGCGCCCCGGGCGCGGCCAGCGCCGGCACCGCGGCCAGCAGGTCCTGCACACTGCGCTGGGCCGCGGTGTAGCCCACGTTGTCGCCCGGCTTGGCCGAGGTGCCGGCAATGGTGCCGCCGGTGCCCAGGATCACCACCGTGGCGCGCGCGCCGCTGGGCGCATGAGAAATGCTTGGCATCAAGGCCTCGTCTGGATGAAAATACAGTCACTGGATGAAAACTCAGGAGCGTGCATGCCCGGTCTGCCCTTCATGCCTGACGGCCCCAAGCTCACCCCGCGCCAGCAGCAGATTCTCGATCTGGTGCAAAGCACGATCGAGCGCACCGGCGCGCCGCCCACACGTGCCGAGATCGCCGCCGAGCTGGGCTTCAAATCGGCCAACGCCGCTGAAGAGCACCTGCAGGCCCTGGCGCGCAAGGGCGTGATCGAGCTGGTCAGCGGCACCTCGCGCGGCATTCGCCTGCGGTCTGAAACCCTGCGTGCGGTGAATGAATCGCGCGGACGGCAATTCTCGCTGC
>CAYPDO010000335.1:0-5576 GCA_964409495.1 uncultured Bordetella sp. | reverse complement strand
GGCAGCGGCCAGCGCAGCATCGCGGCCAGCACCGCCTGGCGCGCCGCCTCGGCCGGGCCCGCCGCCGCCAGCAGCCGCGCCTGCAGCAGGGCCAGCGCGTCCTGGCGTTGCCGGCCGGCCACGTTGCCGGGATCGGCCGCCACCGCATCGCCAGCCAGGCGCTGCGCCAGCACCAGCCCGTCCAGCGCCTCGGCGTGCCGGCCCTGGGCCGACTGCAGCTCGGCCAGATGGGCCCGCACCAGCGCACGCTGCCAGCGGAAATCCAGGTCGTCGGGAAACTTTGCGGCCATGCGGTCGCGCAGCGCCAGCTGCTGCTGCACCAGGGCCAGGGCCTCGTCGGGCCGGCCGTCGAGCTGGCGGCACTGCGCCTGCTCGCGCAGCGCGAAGGCCAGGCTGTCGGACACGTAGATGTTCACCGGGTCGGCGGCCAGCGTGGCCTCGGCCGCGGCGCGTGATCGGTCGGCGCTGGCGCAGGCCTCGCGCCAGCGGCCCAGCGCGGCCTGGCCCAGCTGGTTGCCCAGGATGCGCGCGTGCACGCCATGCAGTCGGATGGCGCTGGTGAGCGCCCGCGTGTCGCGCGCATCGCGGGCCAGCGCACGCGCCAGCAGCGCCAGGCCGGCGCGCAGCGCGGCATCGGCCTGGGCCACCTGGCCGGCGCGCTGCAGCAGTTCGGCGCGGCTGACATGCATGTTCACCGTGTCGGTGAGGGCCTGCATCGTGACATCGGGCCGCTGCGCATAGCCTGCCGCCAGCGCCAGCGCCTTGCCCAGGTTGGCCTCGGCAGCCTGGTGGCGGCCGGTGTTGATCGACGGATCGATGCCCTGCAGCTTGCTGATGCGGTAGTAGGTGCCCGCCAGTTCCTCGGCCAGCGCGGTGTCGCTGGCGGCGTCCTGGCGCAGCTTGTCGAGAAAGTCGGCAGCGTCGGTGAGCAGGGCCTCGCGCACCCGGGTGGCGCCGGGCAGGAAGGCGATCTGGTCGTGGTACTTGAACACCAGCTGGTTGGCCAGCTGGCGCACCTGGGCCATGCGCGCCTGGGCCAGCGCGCGCTGGGCCTCGGCGCGTCCGGCCTGGTGCCAGGCCAGCACGGTGGTGGCCAGCACCGCAACCACGGCCAGCAGCGCCGCCGCGCTGGCGGCGCGGTGGCGGGCCACCAGGCGCGCCGCACGCCGCCCCCAGCCCAGTGGCCGTGCCGCCACCGGAAAGCCGCCCAGCCAGGCGCGCACATCGGCAGCGAAGGCGTCCACGCTGGCATAACGCCGGGCGGCATCCTTGTCGAGCGCCTTGAGCAGGATGTTGTCGAGATCGCCGCGCAGCTGCTGGCGCAGCGCACGGGCGGCCGGGCCGGCCGGGCCGGCGGCAGCGGCCGTTGCGGCGCCCTCGGTGCTGTCGGCACCGGGCTCCTCGGCACTGGGCCGCAGCGGGGCCTCGTCGAGCACGCTGCGCGCGGCGGCGATGGCGCTGGCGGCGCGGCGGCCGTAGGGGCGGCGGCCGGTCAGCATCCCGTACAGCAGCACGCCCAGGCTGTAGATGTCGGTGGCGGTGCCCACCGGCTCGCCGCGCACCTGCTCGGGGCTGGCGTAGTGCGGCGTGAAGGCGCGCCCGCCCAGCACGGTGGCACCGCCCGGTGGGCCGTCGGCCGTGCTGCCGTCCAGCGGATCGAGCGCCTTGGCGATGCCGAAGTCGAGCAGCTTCACCTCGCCAGGCCCGCTGCCCGGGCCGGCCGGCGGCCGCGTCACCAGCACGTTGCTGGGCTTGAGATCGCGGTGCAGCAGCAGCTGGCGGTGGGCATGGCTCACCGCATCGGCCAGCTGCAGAAACAGCGCCAGCCGCTGCGCCAGCGGCAGGCCGGCGCAAGCGCGGTCGATCGGCACGCCGTCCACCGCCTCCATCACGAAGTAGGGCAGGCCGTCGGGCGTGCGGCCGGCATCGAGCAGGCGCGCGATGTGCGGGTGATCCAGCCGCGCCAGCGCGCGCTGCTCCTGCGCAAAACGCGCCAGCACGGCCTGTGAATCCATGCCACGGCGCAGCACCTTGATCGCCGCCGTGCCGTCCCAGGCGCCATCGGCGCGGTGCGCGCGCCACACGTCGCCCATGCCGCCATGGCCCAGCAGGCCCTCGATCTGCCAGGCGCCCAGGCGCTGGCCGCTGCGGTCGGCCGAGGCGGCATCGGCGCCTGGCGCACTGTCGTCGGCCATGGCCCAGGCGGCGGCCGGCGTGGCCAGGAAGCCGGACGCCGCGCCGCCTGTGGCGGTGGCATCGCCTTCGTCCTGCACATGGGCCAGCAGCGATTGCACCTCGGCGCGCACCGCGTCACTGGCGCCACTGCGGGCCAGCGCCGCCGCGCGCGCGGCGGCGGGCAGGTCCTGCAGCTGTTCGAAGAGAGCGCGCACGGCGGCCCAGTCGGCCTGCGGGAGGGCGGTCTGGGCGTGAGAACGGGGCAGATCGGGCATGTCAGGTGAGGGCGGGCGCACGCGGGCGGCGCTGGCGTGACAACGCGCATGGTCGCCGATGGCGCGGCTTGGTGACAATGCGTTGCAAGGAGAGGCAGCGCCGCCGGCCCCACAAGTCGTGCAGGGGCAAGGCAGGTGCAGCGCCCGCAGCAGGCATGTCGTTGGAAGCAGCACCCGAGTTCGATGCAGGCGAGGTCACGCGCTGGCTCAGCGGGCTGAACGCCGCCACTGACCGCGCCACCGGCGACCAGCTGTTCGCGCTGCTGTACGACGAGCTGCGCCGCATCGCCCGCAGCCACCTGCGGCGCGAGGCGCCCGGCCATACGCTGAGCGCCACGGCGCTGGCGCACGAGGCCTGGTTCCGCATGGCCGAGCAGACGCGCACGCAGTGGAAGAACCGCAGCCACTTCCTGGCCGTGGCCTCGACGATGATGCGGCGCATCCTGGTGAACCACGAGATGGCGCGGCGCGCCGCCAAGCGCGATGCCGAGCTGGTGGCACTGACGCTGTCGGGGCTGGAGCACATCGGCGCGGCGCCCGACCGCGACATGCTGGCGGTGCACGAGGCGCTGCTGGCCTTCGAGGCCATCGATCCACGCGCGGCCAAGGTGGTGGAGCTGCGCTTTTTCGGCGGGCTCGAGAACGAGGAGGTGGCCACGGTGCTGGGCATCTCGCTGGCCACCGTGAAGCGCGACTGGACGCTGGCGCGCGCGTGGCTGCACCGCGAGCTGGGGCCCGGCGCGGCTTGACCGCGCCCTTGCCCGCCCCACGGCTTGACCGTGCTCAAGCCAGCCGCCTGCGCGGCTGCCTAGACTGCGGCGCGGGGTGCCCCGGTGGGTGCCGCAGGAAGACGCGATGCGACAGGACGTGACCGTGGTGTTTGCTGCCGGCGACAGCGTGGAGATCGTGCTGCCTGCCGGCACCGTGATCGGCAGCCATGAGCAGGGCCGGCGCTGGCTGGACGAGCAGTTCGTGGCCCTTGACTGCGAGCCGCTGCGCGCCAGCGGCAAGGTGCTCACCGCCGACAAGCTGCTGGCCATCGCCGCCACCGTGGGCCGCCCGCACTTCGACACCGATGCCACGTTCCGCGCCGCCTATGCGGCAGCGGCCATCGCGGCCATGGGCCGGCCGGTGCTGCGGGTTGACCTGCCGGCCGGCCAGGTGGTGGCCTGACAGGCCGGCACCTCACAGGCGCCGGCGGCGCGCCAGGGCCGGCAGCACCAGCAGCCCGGCCAGCAGCAGCGCCCAGGCCTGCGGCTCGGGCACCGCGGCGGTGGGGGTCAGCAGGAAGGCGCTGCTGGCCAGCGTGAGCGCGCCGTTGGCGGCGCGGTGGCGGTAGGTGGCGGTCACCAGCAACTGGCCGTGGTCGTTGACATCGTCGGCCTGCACGATGGTGAAGCCGGCATCGGCCGGATCGACGTCGCTGCGGTCGAAGAACGGGTCGTCGGCCGAGACCAGGTTGTTCAGGTCGAGCAGGCCCTCGCCCGGGCGCATCAGGAAGCCGTGGCTCAGGCCATTGCCGGTCAGCGCATGGCCCACCACCCAGCCGGCGTTGTTGATGGCCAGCGCGCTGCTGATCCAGCTGGCGCTGGCGGGCGCGGCCTCCCAGCCGGCCAGGCCGGGCAGCGCGCGCATCGTGCCGCCCTGCCACACGAAGCCCTGACGGCGGCCGGCGGCGTTGTAACCCCAGCCGACCACGGTGCCGTCGTCGTTCAGGTCCGCCGCTTCCGAGTGCTTGCGCGTGGCATCCAGCGGGCCCAGGTCGGTGAGGGTCTTGTCGGCCTGCCACAGGACGGCATGCGAGCCGCCGGGCACCAGCAGGTTGCCGGCGATCTGGCCCAGCGCATTGACGGCCACCGCGCCGCCCTGGCCGCCGCCCAGGCTCTCGGCCTGCCAGCTGCCGTTGGCACCCAGGGTCCAGCGCACCGGCGCGCCGCGGCCCAGCGGATACCAGCTGCCCACGGCCACGCCGGCATCGTTGAGGTCGTCCACCTGGCCGCAGCACACATAGCGCGCATCGGGCCAGGGCAGCGCCACCCAGCCGCTGCCGGTGTGGGCCACGGCCACCGGGCCGTTGAGGCCGGGGTAGCCGCCCACCATCACGCCGGCGGCGTTGATGGCATTGACGCCGTTGCGCGCGCCCGGCACGCCGGCCACCACGCCACTGCGGCTGCTGTCCACCACGGGCGAGCCAGCCAGCCAGGTGGTGGCCACCGGGTAGCTGGCCGAGCTGGTGTAGCCGACAACGCTGCCGTCCTCGGCCAGGTGGTTGCCATGCGAGTAGGTGCCGGCCACGGCCGCCGGCGGCGTCAGGCGGGTGAGGGTGTAGGCCGCGGCGGTGCTGGCGGCCGCAGCAGGCAGCGCGGCCAGCGCGCTGATCACCAGCGCCAGCGGGCGCAGGCGCGAACGGATCGGGAACATCGGCAAAGCCTCCGGGAAAGGGGTGGATCCACCCGCTTTCGCCGGATGCGCCGGCCGCGCGGCTCATCGCCACCCCCCCGCGAAGCGGGGGGCGGCAGCGGCACGCCGGCCCGGATCAGTCGGCCTGCTGGCGCTGCAGGCGCTCGCTCTTCCAGTACACGTCGTCGCCGCCCAGGCCGTCGAGGTTGGCGCGGTTGAGCACCCGCGCCAGCACGAACATCAGGTCGCTCAGGCGGTTGAGGTACTGGCGCGGCGCGTCGTTGAGCCGCTCCTGCGCGCCCAGCGCCACCACTTCCTCGAACAGCGTCTCCCGGCGCTCCGAATCGAGATGGGCCGCGATCTCATCGAGCAGCAGAAGCGGTGGCCGGCCGCGCGACAGCGCTACCAGCCGCGCATGAGCCAAGGCGATCGATACCAGAACGGCCTTTTGCTGCCCTGTCGAGCCCTCGGCGGCCGGCAGATCGAGATCCAGATGCCGCACCGCAAGGTCGCTGCGATGCGGCCCTACCGATGTGGTGCCGGCCTCGGCGTCACGCAAGCGATTCGCCGCGAGCGCGGTGCGCAGCCTGTCCTCGGCATCGAGGGCCGCCATCGCGTCGATCCAACCGTCGATCTCGCCTGCCATGGCGAGCGAAGCGCGCGGGAAGGGGCCTACCCCCAGCCGCGCCGCCGCGTCCAGGCGCTGGACGGTGTCGGCCCGATTGG
>CAYPDO010000334.1:0-5609 GCA_964409495.1 uncultured Bordetella sp. | reverse complement strand
CGTCGCCGATGGCCGCGCAGCCGGCCACCGCCGCAGCGCAGCGCCCATCTGGCATCGCCGCACACGGCACGCCGGCCGCCCCGCTGCCGCTGCAGCCGCCTGCCGACATCCGCCCGCGCCTGGCGGTGCTGCCCTTGCGCTGGGCCGACGACGGCTGCACCGCCGCCGCGCCCGATGCCGGCGACGTGCTGGTCGATCAGCTGGCGGCCGCGCTGTGTGCCTGCCCGATGCTGCAGGTCACCTCGATGCTGTCGGCCAATGCCTTTCGCGGCCGCGCCACGGCGCCGGCCGAGGCCGCCGGCCGTCTGGCAACCGACTATGTGCTGGCCGGCGAGCGACAAGCGGCCGACGACGGCCGGCTGCGTGTGCAGCTGCGCCTGCTGCATGCCGCCAGCGGCCGCTGCATCTGGCAGCAGGCGCGGCACTGCGCCGCCACTGCATTGGCCGATCCGCAGCAGGTCTGGCTGGCCGAGACCGTTGCCGCGCTGGTGCAGGCGCTCACCGATGCCGAGTACGACATCGCCTGCGGCCGGCCGCTGCCCAACCTGGCCGCTCACACCCTCTACCTGGCTGCGGTGAACCTGCTGCACCGCTTCTCGCACAGCGATTTCCGGCGCGCCCACGAGATGCTGCTGGCCCTGCATGAGCGCGCGCCGCGCCATGCCGTGCCGGTGGCCTGGCTGGCGCGCTGGCATGTGTTCCGCATCGTGCAGGGCTGGTCGCCCGACGTGGCGCGCGACGGTGCGCTGGCCAGCGACCATGCCCAGCGTGCACTCGATAGCGACCCCGGTTCATCCTTGGCCTTGACGATGGCCGGCTCGGTGCGCGCCGGTGTGCACCTCGACATGGCCGGGGCCCGTCACTACTATCAGCTCGCGCTATCGCGCAACCCCAGCGAGCCGCTGGCCTGGCTGCTCAAGGGCGTGGCGCACGGTTTTCTCGGCGAGGGCCTGTCCGCGCTGGACGCCAGTGAAAGGTCGCTGCAGTTGTCACCGCTGGATCCATTGCGCTTCTACTACGACTCGCTCAGTGCCACCGCGGCCATGGGCGCGCAGCGCTACGAGCGCGCCGCCGAGCTGGCGCAGCGCGCCATCCGCGCCAACTGCATGCACGGCTCGAGCTACCGCGCGCTGGCCATCTCGCAGGTGATGCTGGGCCAGGTGCCGGCGGCGCGCCTGACCGTGCAGCAGCTGCGCGCGGTGGAGCCGGGCTCCAGCGTGCGCCAGTTCCAGGCGCGCGCGGCGGTGGACAGCGCGCAGAACCGCCTGTTCGCGCAGGCCCTGGCCGAGGCCGGCCTGCCGTCGGGCTAGACCCACGCGCCGGCCGGCCTGTGGGGGCACAGGCGGCCAGGCCACACCAGGGGTCGCGGGTGTGGCGCGGCCCGCACAGCAGGGAGCATGAGGATGACGATCTACAGCAGCTTGCAGGGCGCCCAGGGCGCACAAGGCGCACAAGGCGCGCAGGGCGCACAGGGCGCGCAAGGGGCCCAGGGCGCCAACGGCGCCTGGGTGCCGCACTTTGCGCAGGCCACGCCGGGGGCCAGCGCCAGCCTGGGGCCGGGCGCCGACCCCGCGATCAGTTTCGCCCTCACCGCCAGCCGCGAAGAGCTGGTGGAGCCGCGCCTGGCGGCGTCATGGAACCCGCCGCGCACGCGGCTGATGCCACCGGTGGCGGCGGTGCGCAATGCCGAGCGCTGGGCCGACGACATCCGCGTCGAGAACTGCATCACCGCGCTGATGCAGCCGCTCAACATGCGCTTTACCAGCAGTGGCCAGTTCGTGCTGCGGCACATGGTCACCACGCTGGCCAGCGGCAGCCTGGTGCTGGGCGTGGCGCCGGTGGTGCTGCGGCTCACGCGCCCGCCCGAGCGCCTGTTCGAGCTGCAGACGCAGATGGTCTTCGACATGGCCGATCTGCGTCAGGAGCGGCTGTCGGAGATCGTCGGCCAGATCGGCATCCCGATGCAGTTCTGGGCGGCGATCACCGACCTGAACCCCAGCAACCACCGGCGCACGCTGGAGTTCCTGGCGGTGGCGCTGCAGGCGCTGTCGCATGTCAACCAGATGGCCAAGCATGGCCTGGCCTGCCTGCGCCCCACCGCCTTTTCGCCCAGCATCCAGCCGATGATCAATCCGCGGCGCTTCGGCGCCTTTCCCTGCGGCCATGCAGCCGAGGCCTTTCTGGTGGCCGAACTGCTGCGCGCCCTGAGCGGACAAGAGCCCGGCAGCGCCCTCGACACCCAGCTGCAGCGCCTGGCCAAGCGCATCTCCGACAACCGCGTGGTGGCCGGCGTGCACTTCCCGGTCGACAACGTGGCCGGCCGCATGGTGGGCGTGACCTTTGCCGAATACGTGCTGGCGCGCTGTGGCGCCGGTGCCAGCGCCAGCACCAACACCTGGCAGCCGCGCGGCTTCAACGGCGACGCCACCTTGCTGGACGCCACGCCGCCCGCACCGCGCGATCCGCATCCCGCACTGATGCGCGACTTCGACCGCCACGAGCCGATGGACAAGGCCACGGCCACCGCCACCGCCCGCCCGCTGCCGCCGTACTTCGAGGACCTGGGGGCGCCGCAGGCGGTCGAGCAGCCGCTGGAAGACCTGGACGCCTACGCCGCCTCGCCCGACATTGCCCAGGGCCTGCTGGCGCATGCCTGGAAGCTGGCCAAGGCCGAGTGGGGCGACTGGGCCCACGACAGCTCCCCGGCCTGAGGCGCGGCCATGCCTGTGCTCACCACACCGCAAGCCTCGGCCCTGTGGCCGCCGCCCGTCGGCGCCCATGCGCTGCTGCCGCGCGACCCCTACCTGCGCTGGTCCGAGCTGTGCAACTGGCGCAACCTCAAACCCGGCGGGCTGCAGCTGCCGGCCCAGCTGTCGTTCATTGTCGAGCGCAGCCACGACAGCGCCGGCTGGGACGAGGTGCGCAGCAGCCAGTTCGGCGTCAGCGTGCCGCTGGCCTACGATGCCGCGCTGCCCGCCACCGGCGCTGCGGGGCCGGGCGCGGCCGCGCAGGCCTCGCGTTTCGCCACGCTGCGCATCGCCACCCGCCTGCCGGGCCCGCCGGGCACGCTGCCCACGGCGCTGCCACCGGCGGCCATCGCCGCGCGCATCGCCAGCGTGCTGGCCAACCCCAAGGTGGCGCGCCTGCAGCTGGGCTACCCCCGCGGCGCCGCCTTCGAGGCGGGGCACGGCGCGCCGCCGCCCGTGCCGGCCCTGAGGCCGCCTGAAGCCGCCGATGTGGTGCTGGGCGTCATCGACTACGGCTGCCCGTTCGCCCACCACGGCCTGCTCGATGCGCATGGCACGCCGCGCGTGGCCGTGCTGTGGCAGCAAAGCACCCGTGACCCGGCCGACGCGCCCTGGCACGCGCCGCGCGGCTTTGCCCATGGCCGCGTGCTGGAGCGCGACGCCATGGCGGCGCTGATGGCGGCCAGCCAGCGCGATGGCCGTGTCGATGAGCTGCTGTGCTACGAGGCTGCCTTCGCGGTGCCTGACCGCGATCCTGACGACCCGGCCAGCGCGCCACGCCGCCAGTGGCTCAAGCCCGCGCGCGTGCTGCTGGCGCGCGCCTCGCACGGCAGCGGCGTGCTGGCGCTGGCCGCCGCGCCGGCCGCGGCCCTGGTGTCCCGCGTGCCGCCCGGCCTGCCCGCGGCCGAGTTACCGCCCTATGCGCTGCATGCGCCGCCGGGCGATGCCGCCTCGGCCTGCCCGCTGATCATGGTCGATCTGCCGCGTGAGCAGTCGGAGGTGTCGTCGGGGCGCTGGCTGCCGGTCAATGCGCTCGACGGCCTGCGCTACATCCTGGCCGAGGCGCGCACGCGCTTCACCCGCAGCGCCCCCGCGCCGGTGGCCGCCGGGCAAGGCGGCGGCGGCGAAGGCGGCATGCCGCCCCCCGTGTTGCCGGTGGTGATCAACCTGTCGTCCGGCGCGCATGCCGGCGCCCATGCCGGCCAGGCGATGTTCGAGCGCGCGATGGACGAACTGCTGCGGGCCGACGAGCACCTGGCCATCACGCTGGCGGCGGGCAACAGCCGGCGCATCGACACCCACGCCGAGCTGAGCGTGCCCGCGGCCACCGGCGCCGCCGCGGGCCGTGCCGAGCTGGGGCTGTTCGTGCCGCCCGCGCAGCCCTTCGACACCTGCGTGGAGTTCTGGCTGCCGCCCGGGGCCGATCTGCGCACGCTGGGCATCGAGGTGCGGGCGCCCGGCGGCCATGTGCTGCGGGTGGATGGTGCACAACCCGAGGACGAATGGCGTGCCGGCGCCGGGCAGCCGATGGCCGCGCTGCTGCTCTACCCCGCCGTGGTGCAGGCCACCGACCGCAGCATGGCGCTGCTGTGCGTCTGGGGCACCACCAGCAGCAGCACGCGCCGCTCGCCCGCCCCGGCGGGGCCCTGGCAGATCACGGTGCGTAACCAGGCCGCACAGCCGCTGGCCGTGTCGGCCTGGATCGAGTGCGACGAGGTGATCTTCGGCCGCGTGCGCACCCAGGTGGCACGCTTCTTCAACCCGGCACGCTGCCAGCCCGGCGAGGCGCCGGCCCAGGTGGCAGCGCGTGTGGTGCGGCGCGACGGCACGCTCAGCAACATCGCCACCGCGGCGCATGCGCTGGCCGTGTCGGCCTACCAGGGCCGGCGCGACGAGGGGCCGGTGTCGCGCTACGCCGGCATGCCGCGGTGGGCCGCTGCGCCCGTGCCGCCCGCGCCACCGCGGCCGCAGGCCTGGCTGCCGCTGGCCGCGGCGGCCGATGCGGGCCTCAGCCACCCTGGCGTGCGCGTGGCCGGCAACCGGGGGGCGGCCTTGCAGCGCTTCAACGGCACCAGTGCGGCGGCACCGCAGGCCGCGCGCTACCTGGCCAACGCCATGGCCGCCGGGGCCACGCGGCCGGCCATCGTGGCCGGCCTGCCGGCGCAACCGGTGGCGCTGCCCGCGCCCGCTGACTGGCTGCAGCACCCGGCCGAGCCGGTGCCGCCCACCGGCACGCCGTTCAGCCACCCGGCGGACGGGCGGCTGCGTTTGCCGAGGTAGAGGGGGCACCCGGCCCCGCGCGGCCGCGGGGCCGGGTGCCGCTCACTTCACCAGCGAGGACAGCACCGAATCCACCGCCTCGGCCAGCTTGGCTGCGCCCAGCGCCTTGCACGAGGCGGCGTCGGCGCCGGTCTTGGCATCGAAGGTGGTGGCGATCTTGTCGGGCGCGAACTGCAGCGCCTTGCCGGCGCGCGGCACCAGCATCGCGCGGGCCGCCACCACGCAGGTCTTGTCGGCCGTGAAGCCGCCTTCCACCTGGCTGATGAAGCCCCACTTGCCCACCGGGTACAGCTTGGCCAGGCGCCTGCCGCCCTTGGCCTCGATCTGCTTGGCCCATTCGGCCTGGGCCGTGGCCTTGTCCATCACCGCCTCGGACGAGCGGTCGATGATCAGGTACTTGGGTGCGCCCTTGGCCGGCATGGCGGCGGGCGCGTCAGCGGCCTGGGCGGCGGTGGCCGCGGCGGTGGCCAGCAGGGCTGCGGTGAGCAGGCGAAGCGTCATGGGGTGTTCCGGGTGGGAAAGTGACAACCGGCCCAGTGTACGGACGCCGGCCGCCGCACCACCCCCGGGCGGCACCTGATC
>CAYPDO010000333.1:0-5616 GCA_964409495.1 uncultured Bordetella sp. | reverse complement strand
CCCACGCCAAAGCCGGAACGTCCCGTGGTCCGACCGGAACGACCTGTCGTGCGCCCTGAGCGCCCCGTGGTCCGACCGGAACGACCGGGTGGAGGGGGATCGCCCACGAGGCCCTCGCGTCCGGTCGAGGTAACACGTCCGAGTTTCAACCGGCCAGCGGCGGTGATCAACCGGCCATCGATCAACCGACCGACAACCGTGATTAACAAGCCGACCAGGTTGATCAACAGGTCCAGTACCATCAACGTTCATGGCGGGACGACCGTCAACAACATCATCAATGCCGGGAGAATCAACACCTTCGCACGCCCCTACACTCGCTACCGGGGGTCGTGGTTCCACGGCAGCTGGCACGGCTGGAATGCCTGGCCGTCGTTCTGGGGGGGATATGCCGTCGGCACCTGGCGCGTTCTGGTGCTGGGCAGTGGGGGCTGGTACGCACCGGCGGTGCCACGATTTGTTTTCTACAACCCCTACTTCCTGCCTCCGCCGGTCCCCGATGTCACGATCATTGAATCACCCGCCGTCACGGTACAGGCGGTGTTCGATTACAGCCAACCGATCGCCGCTCCGCCGCGCGACGAGGATTCTCTTGAGGAAGATGTCGAGAAATCATCCGCTGAGTTGATCGCTTCGGCCCGCGAAGCGTTCAGGAAGGGACTCTACCCAATGGCCAGACGCTACCTCGACAAGGCTCTGAAGCTGGTTCCGGGAGATACGTTGGCACACGAGTTCCGGTCGTTGATCTTCTTCGCAGAGGGTAAGTACAAGGACGCCGCAGGGGTGATGTACGCCGTGCTCGCGAAAGGCCCCGGCTGGGACTGGGACACGATGTCCGCGTTCTACCCGCCCGGGGATGCCTACTCCAGGCAACTGGAGGCACTCGAGGCCTTTTGCAAGGAGAACCCAAAGTCCGCTGACGCTCATTTCCTCCTCGGGTACCACTACCTGGTGCTCGACGAGAAGGACGCGGCGGCCTCTGCCTTCGCGGTGGCTGCGGAACTCCAGCCCAGGGACAAACTATCTGCCAGCCTGGCGGCGGCCCTTGTGGCAAAGCCACCAGAGGAGGACTGAGCGCGGTGACGCGGACCCCTCACGGGGTCCGCTCGCCTGGACTGGATCAGTCGTCGCCAGAGGGAACTGGCGTCATGTGGATAATCTTGGGCCACTTCCGCTTGAAACCACCGCCCTTGCCGTCTGGATCACCGCCGAGCAGCTGGAGAAGCTGGCCGCGCCGTTGGCCAAGAACGGCTACGGCCAGTACCTGCAGGGCCTGTTGCGCGACAAGGCCTTCTGAACCGCGGTTCGCCGCCGATAACCAGACCATGACCGCCGCCGCCCGCCGCCCCTGCGTCCACATCGTTGCGGGCGCGCGCCCGAACTTCATGAAGATCGCGCCGATGGTGCGCGCGCTGCGGGCCGACGGCCGGCTGGCCTGGAAGATCGTGCACACCGGTCAGCACTTCGACCGCAACATGAGCGACGTGTTCTTCGAGGAGCTGGGCATCCCGGCGCCCGATGTGCACTTCAACTGCGGCGGCGGCACGCATGCCTCGCAGACGGCGCGCATCATGGAAGCCTTCGAGAAGCACTGCGCGGAAGACCGGCCCGATGCCGTGGTGGTGGTGGGCGATGTGAACTCCACGCTGGCCTGCGCCATCGTGGCCAAGAAGGCCGGCATCCCGGTGGCCCATGTGGAGGCCGGCCTGCGCAGCGGCGACATGGCCATGCCCGAGGAGATCAACCGCCTGGTCACCGATTCGATCAGCGACTGGTTTTTCGTCACCGAGCCCAGCGGCGTGGCGCACCTGCTGCGCGAAGGCCACCCCGACGCGCGCATCTTCTACGTCGGCCACGTGATGGTCGACAACGTGATGTACCAGGCACGCCAGATCGAGGGCCTGGACCGCAGCGGCTACGAAACCCAGGCCCTCAAGCAGCAGCTGGGCGGCCGCTACGGCGTGGTCACCATGCACCGGCCGTCGAATGTGGATGACTTGGCGGTGCTGGGCCCGATTGCCGGCGCGCTGAAGACCGTGTCGCAGAAGCTGCCGCTGGTGTTTCCGGTGCACCCGCGCACCCGCGGCAACCTCGAGAAGCTGGGGCTGGACCTGGGCCCGCACATCCACCTGATGGCACCGCAGCCTTACATGAGCTTCCTGAACCTGTGGAAGGACGCCACGGTGGTGCTCACCGATTCTGGCGGCCTGCAGGAGGAAACCACCGCGCTGGGCGTGCCCTGCATCACCATGCGCGAAAACACCGAGCGCCCGGTGACCGTGGACGAAGGCAGCAACGTGCTGGTGGGCATCTCGCCCGAGAAGATCGTGGCCGCCGCCACCGACGTGATCGCCGGCCGCGGCAAACTGGGGCGGCGCCCGCACCTGTGGGACGGCGACGCCGCGGTGCGCATCGCCAGTGATCTGGCGCGACTGCTGGGGGCCTGATCGCCCCCAGGGTAAGGCGCTCAGCCCGCCGGCAGGCGTGCTGACCAGTTGCGCCAGGCCGCCACCATGGCGCGAGCCGCGTCGATGGCCGACAGCAGTTGCGCATAGCGCAGATCCGGCGCGTCTGGATACTCGTGCGACAAGCGGTTGCGCAGTTCGCGCCAGCCCAGCCACTGGATCACGTCCAGATAGCCCAGCTTCTCCAGCCGGTCGAGCCGGTCGCGCATCGGCCACTGCTCACAGGGCTCGGCCAGCGCCAGCAAGGTGGCGGGCACCATGCGCTCACCCAGCGTGTCCTGCAGCTTGGACAGGCGGAACAGGATCTGGTCGGTCAGTTGGCGCAAGGCGGGTGTGGCCTCGATGGCCTCCAGTCCGGGGCGCTGCGGCAAGGCAGCCCATGCGGCCAGGGCCTCGTCCAGCACGCCGGCGTGCCGGTCGGCCTCCCAGCGCGCCAGCGCCAGCTGACCGGGACGCGCCATGCCGTTGGCCATCAGGTGCGCACCAGTTCGATGGCCCGTGCACGCGCCGAGGCCAGCACGGGCGCGGGCGGTGCCAGCGCAGGCGGTGCCGAGAGCAGCACATCGATGCGCCGCTCGCCCAAGGCGCGGTACAGGCGCGCGATCAACGCTGTGCGTGTGGCCACCCAGGCTTCGGCACTCAGCGGCTCACCGGTGTCGACCAGCAGGTCGATGTCACCGCCACGGGCCGCATCGTCCACGCGGGAGCCGAAGAGGCTCACCCGCGACCCCGGGCCCAACACATCGCGCGCGGCATCGGCGATGGCAGCTTGTTCGGCGGGCGTCAGGCGCATGATGGCCTGCATGCTAGCAGCGGCACGGCGCTGATCGGGCTGTCCCACGACCGGGCCTTGCTTGACCGGCCTCAGTCTCGCCGGGCCGCCCCAAGGGACTGAGCACCCCCTCGGGCGGCAGGAGCGAAGCGACGTGGGGGCCAGACTCAGCCCAGCCCCTGCGCCACGAAGTGCGGGTTCTCGAAACCCGGCTTGCCGTAGGCCAGCGGCGGGCCGTCGAGCGTGCACACGCGGCCGCCGGCGGCGGCCAGCACGGCATGGCCGGCGGCGATGTCCCACTCCATGGTGCGGCCGAAGCGCGGGTAGAGATCGGCGCGGCCCTCGGCCAGCAGGCACAGCTTCAGCGACGAGCCGGCGCTGATGACCTCGGCCACCCGCCGGCCGGCCAGATAGGCATCCAGCGCCGCCGCATCGCCGTGCGAGCGGCTGCCCAGCACGGTGAGGCCCGGCGCGGGCACGCCGCGGCAGCCGATGGCGCGGCGGCCCTGGGCGTCTTCCACCCAGGCGCCCTGCCCCACCACGCCGCTCCACAGCCGCCCACGCGCGTTGTCGAGCGCCGGCGCCAGCACCACGCCCAGCACCGGCCGGCCCTGCTCGACGAGGGCGATGTTCACCGTGAACTCGCCGTTGCGCGCCACGAACTCGCGGGTGCCATCCAACGGATCGACCAGCCAGAAGCGCGCGCCACCGGCCGCCAGATCGGGCGCGGCGCCGGCGGCCATGGCCTCCTCGGCCACGATGGGAATGCCGGGCGCCAGCGCCTGCAGGCCGGCCAGGATCACGGCTTCAGCCTGCTGGTCAGCCAGCGTGACGGGTGAGCTGTCGGCCTTGCCCTGCACGGCAAAGGGCGTGGCGTAGATGGCCATCACCACCTCGCCCGCGCGGCGGGCCAGGGCTTCGATGGCGGGCAGCAGGCCAATGACAGGGCGTGAACTCACGGTGGGTTCCAGTGGATTCCAGTTGCCCGGCGGTCAGGTTGGTTGGGGTCTGATGCTAGCGCAGCGCACCCGTCGCAGCAGTTGCAGGCCGGGTGACGGCGGTGGTGTGTGAATCCTTTGACATCCGCCCGCGAGCCCACCGGCACAGGCCTGGTGCAGCGTGACCGGCCACCGCAGCACTTCATGGCCAGGCCGCGTGAAGAAGTCACGCACCTGGCGCATGCGCTGGCATGGCGCTTGTGGTGGCCGGCCCGCCGGTGGCTGCGGCCATGCAGCGGGCCTGGCCGCTGATGTCACGCGGTAACGCGCTGACACAGGCCCGGCCCTCAGGCCCGCGCTGTGCCTGCCGAAAACCCGAACAGTCCCCGGACGCCGGCCGCTGTGCGCGCCTGCGCCGGCCAGCCACCCGCACACCTGCCACCGCCATGTTCCGATCCCTCACCGAGACGCGGCCGTTTGCCGCCATGACGGCACTGACGATCCTGCTCACCGGCTGCGGCGGTGGCGGCGGGGGCGGCGCTGAGTCCGACAGCAGCAGCGCACCGGTGGCCGCGGCCCCCGCCAGCGCGGCCACCAGCACCACGCCGCCCGCGGCCGACAGCAGCGCCAGCGCCGCCGAGGTGAACGAAGCCGTGGCGGCCGTCGCGGCCGAAGTGAGCGCCGCCAAGGCCGCGGCCGCGGCCGCCTCGGCCGTGGTGGCCGAGGCCGTGGCCCAGGCCAGCACCGACAGCACGCCGGTGGCCGCCAGCGCCGGCACCAGCGAGGTGATCGTGGCCACGCCAGACCCCGGCAGCGTCTCGACGGCCCAGGGTGGCGCGGCCGTGCCCGATGCCACGCCCAGCCTCACGGTGCGCGCGCGGGCTGATCTGGCCGGCGGCATCGGCGCGCAGATGACACTGCGCATCGACGGGGTGTCCATCGGCAGCGTGGAGGTCAAGTCGACGGCCTTTGCCGACTACAAGTTCAGCGCGCCCACGCTGAAGGCCGGGGCCCTGGTGGACGTGGTCTACACCAACGATGGGCAAGTCAGCGGCGTGGACCGCAACCTGTACGTGGCCTACCTGAGCGACGGCACGCAGGTGGTGTCGCCCAGCGCCAGCACGGCCACGCTGGACAAGGGCGCCGGCGCCAAGGCCTTCGACGGGCTGGATGTCGTCGCCGGACAGGGCGAGATGTGGTGGGGCGGTGCGCTGCGCATGCCCTGGCCTGCGGCCGCCGCTGCCGATGCGAACCTGGCACGCAAATACGACGCCGTGCGCTTTCTGCAGCAGGCCAGCTTCGGCGCCACGGCCACGGAAGTGGACAAGCTCGTCTCGCAAAGCTACGCGGCGTGGATCGATGCGCAGGTGGCTCTGCCGTACACGCCCGATTTCGTGAACCACATCCAGGCCAAGTACGCGCTGGGCAGCGCCTGGCGGCC
>CAYPDO010000332.1:0-5629 GCA_964409495.1 uncultured Bordetella sp. | reverse complement strand
AGCGCATTGACGATGTAGTCCATGCGCTGGCGCGCATCGGGCGTGTACTTCGATTCGGGAAACTGCTCCACCAGCTGCTGGAAGGCCTGGTAGGCATCGCGCGAGGCCTGCTGGTCGCGCTCGGAGACGTTCTGGCGCGAGATGCTGCTCAGAAAGCCCATGTTGTCGTTGAAGTTGACCAGGCCCTTCAGGTAGAGCGCGTAGTCGAACGCCGGGCTCGACGGGTGCATCTTCAGGAAGCGGTCGAGCGTGGCAATGGCCTGCACGCGCTCGCCACTCTTCCACTGCGCATAGGCCATGTCCAGCATCGCCTGCTGGGCCAGCACGGTGCCGGCGGCGCGGCCTTCCACCTTCTCGAAGCCCTTGATCGCCGCGTCGTAGCTGCCGGCCGTCAGGTCGTCCTTGGCATCTGCATACAATTTCTCTGCCGAGCCCCGCTCGTCCTTCGGCGTGCTGCCGCAGCCCGACAGTGCGGCAGACAGCGCCAGCATCGCCGCCAGGCCCAGCATGCCGGCGCGGCGGCCCAGGCCCTGCACCGCAGGTCGCTTGATCTCGAACGGGCCGAACACGCGGGGCATCAACAGGCTCATTTCTTCACTTTCAGCCCCCGCGACGCGGCGGGCTTCCTTCCATGCAACTCGAGAAACCGGCGCGATTCTAATGGCCGCCCCACCGGCAGACCTGCTGTCCCCGTCCGACCCCGACGAGGCCCCCGACGACACCCAGGCCGAGTGGCGTGAAGCCGCCGTGGCGCGCGAGCAGCATGGCCTGCGCCTGGACAAGGCGCTGGTGGCCATGGCGCCCGAGTTCTCGCGCAGCCATCTGCAGGGCCTGATCGAGCGCGGCCATGTGCTGCTGGACGGCCAGGTGCAGGCCACCGCCTCGCGCAAGCTGCGCGCCGGCCAGCAGCTGCGCGTGGAACTGGTGCCCACCGCCGAAAGCCAGGCCTTCCGGGCCGAGCCGATGGCGCTGGCCATCGTCTACGAGGACGCGCACATCCTGGTGGTCGACAAGCCCGTCGGCCTGGTCGTGCATCCGGCGGCCGGCCATTGGTCGGGCACCCTGCTCAACGGCCTGCTGGCCCACCATGCCGGCGCCGCCGCGCTGCCGCGTGCCGGCATCGTGCACCGCCTCGACAAGGACACCAGCGGCCTGATGGTGGTGGCCAAGACCCTGCCGGCGATGACGGCGCTGGTGCGCCGCATCGCCGCGCGCGACGTGCGCCGCGTCTACCTGGCGCTGGCGCATGGCGCGCCGCGCTGGGCCCAGGCCAGCATCGACGCGCCGATCGGCCGCGATCCGGCCTCGCGGCTGCGCATGGCGGTGCTGGCCTCGGGCAAGCCGGCACGCACCGAGGTCGAACGCCTGGCGGCAGTGCAGGTGGATGGCGCCGCCGTCAGTGCGCTGCGCTGCCGGCTGCACACCGGCCGCACGCACCAGATCCGCGTGCACCTGTCCTCGCGCGGCCACCCGCTGCTGGCCGATGTGCTGTATGGCGGCCGGCCCACGCTGGGCCTGCAGCGCCAGGCCCTGCATGCCGCCGAGCTGGCCTTCGCCCACCCGGCCGACGAGCGCCCGATGGCCTTTGCTGCGCCCTTGCCGCCCGATCTGGCGGCGGCCTGGGCCAGGGTGCTGCCCGACGCCGCAGCCGATCCGGTCAATTGAGCACGGCCGCGGGCGTGGCAGGGCGCTATACTGCGCGGCCAAGCCGGTGTGCCGAGAGCGAGGGGTTCAAGACCCCGCCAGCGCTCCCTCACCGGCGAAGCCTCTCCGGCCCAGCCCTTGCGGCCGCCGGACGAGCCGCCCGGACGCCGACGATCGTGCGACGGGCCCCGTCGGGTTCTGCGGCAACGGGCCGCCTCCCGGTCGACAAACGATGCAAGCGTGCCGCCGGCCACCGGGGGTCTCGCCACCGATCCGGCACACCGGACTTTCGCCACGATGCGATTCGACATCGCCGCCGCTCACGCGGTGGCCCACGTGAACAAGGGTTCATGAACACACTTGAGGCCAAGCGCGTCCTCGAGACTGCGCTGATCTGCGCCCAGCAGCCGCTGCCGCTGCGCGACATGCGCCTGCTGTTCGACGAGCAGGTGGGCGCCGACACCCTGCGCAGCCTGCTCGACGAGCTGGTGCGCGACTGGGACGGCCGCGGTGTCGAACTGGTGGCGCTGTCCAGCGGCTGGCGTTTCCAGAGCCGGCCCGAGTTGCGCGAGTATCTCGACCGGCTGCACCCCGAGAAGCCGCCGCGTTATTCACGCGCCACGCTCGAGACGCTGGCCATCATTGCCTACCGCCAGCCGGTGACGCGCGGTGACATTGAAGACATCCGCGGTGTCACGGTATCCAGCCAGATCATCAAGTCGCTCGAAGACCGCGGCTGGATCGAGAGCATCGGCTACCGCGAGGCGCCAGGGCGCCCGGCGCTGTATGCCACCACGCGGCAGTTTCTCGACGATCTGGGGCTGGCCAGTCTGGATCAGCTGCCGGCGCTGGAGGGCCCGCCCACCGCCGAGGTGTTCGACCCCGGCCGCGCCCCGCTGCCGCCACCCGACGACGACCCCGGCCAGGCTGACCTGCCGCTGGATGCCGCGCTGGCACCGCCAACCCCTGCGCCCGAAGCGGCGCAAGGGGCTGAAGCGGCTGAAGTCGTTGAAGCGGCCGGCCCCGCCGGTGCTGCCCCTGCTGACGACCTGGCCGCTGCGGCGGCCATCGACCCCGCCCCGGCCCCGGCCGCTGGCGACGATCCCACTGAATCCCCTCCCGCTGCGCACGCATGAACCCGCAAGACAACGATTCCAAGCCCTCCGGCCCGTCGGGTGCGCCTGGCGCAGCCGAGACCGACGCCGCTGCGCCCAAGCCGCGCCGCAAGCGCGTCGTGAAGACCGCCGATCCGGCGGCCGACACGGCTGCCGTCGCCGAAGCTGCCGCGCCAGCGGCGGCTGCCGACGCCGTGGCCGATGGGCCAGCGCCTGCGGCCAAGCGCAGCCGACGCAAGGCAGTGGCGCTTGCTGATGCGGCGCCGGTGGCCGCGGCACCCCAGGCGGCTGCGGCCGCCGGGCCTGCGGCTGCCGAAGCGCCAGCGGTGGCGGCGCCAGTGCTGGCGGCAGCGACGGTGGCGGCCGATGCAGCAACGGCCGCACCTGCCGAACGCCCGGCCCGCACCCGCCGCCGCAGCGCGGCCGCCGCGCCAGCCACGGCCGATCTGTCTGCCAGCGCCGAGCCTGCCGTGGCGGCACCCGCGCCGGCCCCGGTGCAGGCGGTGGCGGCGGCTGCCGCGCCGCCTGCAGCGCCTGCCGGTGGCGCCGAACCGGTGGTCGCCGAGCGCACCGCCGAACCTGGCCCGGCCGCCCGTGCCCGCGCCGACGACGACGCCCGCGCCGTCGATGCCGGTGCGGCAGGTGCCGATGCTGCCGCCGATGGCGCGGCCGCGGGCGCCGATGGTGCCCAGGCCGGTGCTGGCGACGGCGAAGGCAACCGCCGCAACCGCAATCGCAACCGTCGACGCGGTCGCCGTGGCGAAGGCCGGGGCGAGGAGGGGGGCGACGCCGCCGCCGGCCCGCAGGCCCAGGGCGGTCAGGGCGCGTCCGACGAATACACCGTGGTCACGGTGCAGCCCGGCGCCAGCGACGACGACGAGGACGACGACGAACCCCTGGTGGTGCCGCCCGAGGCCGCCGTGGTGGGCGACGACAACGGCGGTCCGCGCCCGGTGGGCCTGGATGTGGGCGAGGCTTTTGCCGATGTGCTGTCGGGCGCCTACGACGCCGCGGCCGGCGAGGCGCCGCCGCCGCCCGACGCCGACAAGCGCGTGCTGGCTGCCGACCCGGATGCACCCAAGCTGCACAAGGTGCTGGCCCAGGCCGGCATCGGCTCGCGCCGCGACATGGAGCAGCTGATTGCCGACGGCAAAGTACAGGTCAATGGCCAGGTGGCGCACACCGGCCAGCGCATCTCGTTCGGCGACCGCATCAGCGTGGCCGGGCGCCAGATCAAGGTGCGCATCGCCCCGCTGCCGGCGCGCGTGCTGGCCTATCACAAGCCGGTGGGTGAGGTGGTCACGCACGACGATCCGCAGCACCGCCCCACAGTGTTCCGCCGGCTGCCGCGCCTGCCACAGGGCAAATGGCAATCGGTGGGCCGGCTCGACATCAATACCGAAGGCCTGCTGCTGTTCACCAACTCGGGCGAATTGGCCAACCAGTTGATGCATCCGCGCTTCGGCGTCGAGCGCGAATATGCGGTGCGCGTGCTCGGCTCGCTCGACAACGAGCAGCGCCAGAAGCTGATCGACGGTGTCGAGATCGACGGCCAGCGCGCGCAGTTCAAGTCCATCGAGGATGGTGGCGGCGAGGGTGTGAACCACTGGTACCGCGTGGTCATCAACGAAGGCCGCAACCGCGAGGTGCGCAAGCTCTTCGACAAGGTGGGCCTGGCGGTCAGCCGGCTGATCCGCATCCGCTACGGCTGCGTGGTGCTGCCGCGCGGCCTCAAGCGCGGCGTGCATGTGGCGCTGAACCTGGCCGAAGTGGCCGAGCTGCGCCGCGCCGCGGGTGGCCGCGAGCCGCCGCGCGCTGGACGTGATGGCCGCGATGGCCGCGATGGCCCGCGCGACGCCGGTCGCGAGCGCGATGGCGAGCGCCGCAACGATGGCCCGCGCGGCAAGCAGCGCGGGCAGGACCGCGGCGAGCGCGCCGACCGGCCGCAGGACCGCGGTCCGAACGGCCCGCGGGGTGGCGGCCACAAGGGGCAGGGCCAGCAAGGCGTGCAGCAGGCCGGCCAGGCCGAGCGCCGCGAGCGCCCAGACCGCGCCGAGCGTGCCGAGCGCCCGCCGCGCGACCGCGAGTCGGATGAATTCGCGCGCATCCCGAACCCGCTGATCCAGACCTTCGATAAGCGTGCCATCCGCGAGGCCCGCCAGCCCAGGCGCGAGATTGCCGAGGACGGCCCGATCCCGAATCCGCTGGAACAGACCTACGACAAGCGCTTCGTGCAGAAGCAGAACCCCTTCGGCCGCAAGGGCAAGGGTGGCGGCGGTGGGGGTGGTGGCGGTGGCGCCGGCGGCGGCCAGCCCGATCCGATGAAGACCTCGGTGGGCTACATCGGCGCCGATGCCTTTGTGCGCAAGTTCCAGAACGACAACCGCGGCGGTGGCGGCGGTGGCGGTGGCGGTGGCGGTGGCGGTGGCAACCGGCGTCGCCGCGGCGGCGGCCGTTGAGCCCGCGGCACATCCCCCGCATCCCCTGCAGCGGTGGCTTCGCGCCCAGACGGGCCGTGATCGTCACCCACTCGCGCTAGAATGCGCGGTTTACCGTTAAGTCATTGATTCAGGAGCTTTTTATGGCCATCGAACGCACCCTCTCGATCATCAAGCCCGACGCCGTGGCCAAGAACGTCATCGGCCAGATCTACGCCCGCTTCGAAGGCGCCGGCCTGAAGATCGTCGCCGCCAAGATGGTGCACCTGTCGCGCGGCGAAGCCGAGCAGTTTTACGCCGTGCACAAGGCCCGTCCGTTCTTCAAGGATCTGGTCGACTTCATGGTCTCGGGCCCGGTGATGATCCAGGCCCTGGAAGGCGAGAACGCCATCGCCAAGAACCGCGAGCTGATGGGCGCCACCGACCCGAAGA
>CAYPDO010000331.1:0-5631 GCA_964409495.1 uncultured Bordetella sp. | reverse complement strand
GCGCACCAAGCGCGTCGCGCTCGACCAGCTGGTGGGCCGCACCGGCGTGGCGCCGCGCGGCCCGGTGCTGCCGCTGGTGCTGCCGGCCGTGTTGCCGGCCAATGCCGACGAATGGGTCAACCAGGCCGAAGACCGCCACCCCGGCATCCGCAAGGCGCGCCTGGGCCTGGACGTGGCCAAGCTCGAAACCGAGAAGGCCAAGGCCGGCCACCTGCCCACCGTCAACCTGATCGGCCGCCTGTCCGGCAGCGACAGCCGCGGCACGGCCGTGACCGACTCCTTCGGCCGCACTGGCGCCACCACCACCGCCACGGTGGGCGTGCAGCTGGCCATGCCGCTGTTCTCGGGCTATGCCATCCAGAACCGCGTGAAGGAGACCATGGTGCTGGAGGACAAGGCGCGGCAAGACCTGGAATCCGCCCGCCGCGCGGTGGCCCTGGGCACGCGCAGCGCCTTCCTGGGCGTGCAGTCGCTGCAGGGTCAGGTGAAGGCGCTGGAGGCGGCCGAGTCGTCGACCAAGCTGGCGCTGGATGCCACGCAGCTGGGCTACAAGGTGGGCGTGCGCGTCAACCTCGACGTGCTCAACGCGCAATCGCAGCTCTACAACACCCAGCGTGACCTGGCCAAGGCGCGCTACGACGCGCTGGTCACCAGCCTCAAGCTGCGCCAGGCCGCCGGCCTGCTGCAGCCCGGCGACGTGGACGCGATCGAGGCCTTGCTGGCCAAGTAAGGCCGCCGGCCGGTGCATGCCGGCACCCCGGTGCCCTGGCGCCCCAGCGAGTCCGCGCAGCCGCCGGTGCGTCACCGCCTGTTGCAGGTGTTTACCCGGCAGCAGCCAACCCGGCAGGCGCCGGGTGCGTTGAGCGGCGATGCCGTGCGCGTCCTGCCTCCCGCCCCATCATGCCCGCCGCTGATCCCGCGTGGCAGGCCACCGTGGCCGCCCACCGCTTCGGCCTGGGCGAGGCCGACGTCGCGGCGCTGGCCGGCCCGCCGCAGGCATGGCTGCGGGCCCAGATCGGCGCTGGCGATGCGCCGCTGGGCGAGGGCCCGCCCGACATCGTTCAGGCCCTGCGCGTGCAGGCCGCGGCGCGCCGCCTGCGCGAACCCGAGGCCCAGCAGGCCCTGCGCCAGCAGGTGCAGGCCGACCAGCAATCGCGCCTGCTCACCGCGCTGCGCACGCAGCGGCCCTTTGCCGAGCGGCTGGCGCTGTTCTGGTGCAACCACTTCACCGTGTCGCTGGCCAAGGGTTCGGCCCAGGGCCTCGTGGGCGCGTTCGAGCGCGAGGCGATCCGGCCGCACATCGCCGGCCCGTTTGTCGACCTGCTGCAGGCCGCCGTCACCCACCCGGCGATGCTGCGCTACCTCGACAACCAGGCCTCGGCCGGGCCGCAATCGAGCGTGGTGCTGCGCGCGCGCCGGCGGGGTGAGCGCATCGGCCAGGCACCGCGCCTGAGCGGGCTGAACGAAAACCTCGCGCGCGAGGTGCTGGAGCTGCACACCCTGGGCGTGTCGCGCACCGCCGATGGCGCACCACCGGCCGATGCCGCCTACGGGCCGATGGGGGGTTACACCCAGGCCGATGTCACGGCCTTCGCCGCCGTGCTCACCGGCTGGCGTGGCCCGCAGGCCGAGGCCTTGGCCGCCGGCGCCCGGCCGGCGCCGGCCCGGGCGGGCCAGGACAGCGCGCCGACCGGCTTCGACCCCGACTGGCACCAGCCCGGCGACAAACAGGTGCTGGGCCGGCGCTTTGCCGAGGGGCCGCAGGCCCTGCGCGCGGTGCTCGAGGCCCTGGCCGAGCACCCTTCCACCGCCCGCCACCTGGCGCTGAAGCTGGCGCGGCACTTTGTCGCCGACCAGCCACCACCGGCGCTGGTGGCGCGGCTGGCGCAGCGCTACACGGCCAGCGGTGGCCGGCTGGACGCCCTGTACACCGCCCTCATCGACAGCCCCGAGGCCTGGGCGGGGCCGCCCACCAAGCTGAAGTCGCCCGAGGCGTTCCTGCTGTCGGCGATGCGCCTATTGCCGGCAGACGAACGCCTGGCGCGGCGCATGGCCGAGCAGGCGCCGGCCGCGCTGGCGGCGATGGGCCAGCGCCTGCAGGCCGCCCCGTCGCCGGCCGGCTGGCCCGACCGCGCCGACGAATGGCTGGGCCCCGAGGCCCTGTGGCAGCGACTGACCTGGGCGCGCCGCTGGGCCGACCGGGCCGGCGCCATCGTCGATGCCCGCGCGCTGGCCGCCGCCAGCCTGGGCCCCTGGCTGGGCGAGGCCTCGCGCCAGCAGATCGCCCGCGCCGCCGATGGCCGCCAGGCCCTGGCCCTGCTGTGGCTGGCGCCCGAGTTCCAGCGGCGTTAGCCACCCTGCCACTGCATTGCCAGCCCACGCCATGCCACTGCCCGCCCTGCCCCTGTTTGCCCCCTCCCCGCCGGCGCCGGGCCGCCGCCGCCTGATCGCCGGGGCGCTGGGCGCCGCCCTGCTGCCCGGCGGCACGCTGAGCCTGGCCGGCCAGGCCGGGCCCGGGGCGCCGCGCCTGGCGCTGGTGATCCTGCGCGGCGGGCTGGATGGCCTGGCCGCCGTGCCACCCACGGGCGATCCGGGGCTGGCCGCCGCGCGCGCCGCGCTGGCCACGACAGACGCCAGCCCGCCGCCCCCGTTGCCGCTGGACGAGATGTTTGCGCTGCACCCGGCCCTGGCCCAAGTGCACGCCCTGTACGGCCGCGGCGAGGCGGCCGTGCTGCACGCCACCGGCCTGCCCTACCTGGAACGCTCGCACTTCGATGCCCAGCAGCTGCTGGAATCCGGCGGCCGCCGGCCCTTTGAGCTCGACAGCGGCTGGCTCGGCCGCACGCTGGCCGACCTGCCCGCGCCGGCCGCAGCCGGGGCCGCGCGGTCTGCCCGCGCCATGGCCTTCCAGGCGGCGGTGCCGCTGGTGCTGCGCGGCGCTTCGGCGGTGGACACCTGGCTGCCCGCCCAGCGCGAGGAACCCGCCCCCGACAGCCTGGCCGACCTGGGCCAGCGCGTGGCCCAGCTCTACGCGACCGACGCAGCGCTGGCGGCAGCCTTTGCGCGGGCGCGCCAGCTGCACGGCGCAGGTGCGGCTGATTCGTCGATGGCCACGGCCGCCGGCATGGGCGGCATGGCCCGGGCTGCCGGCAGCGCGCGCCTGGCCGCGCTGGGCAGCCAGGCGGCCGCCTTCCTGGCCCGTGACGACGGCCCGCAGGCCGTGGTGCTGGAGATGGACGGCTGGGACACCCACGCCGCCCAGGCCACGCGCCTGGCGACCCAACTGGCGGCGCTGGACGGCCTGCTGGCGGCGCTGCACCAGGGCCTGACCGGCCCGGTCGCCCGCGACGCCTGGGCGCGCACGCTGGTGCTGGTGGTCACCGAGTTCGGTCGCACGGTGATGGCCAACGGCACCCAGGGCACCGACCACGGCAGCGGCGGCACCGCCTTTGTGCTGGGCGGTGCGGTGCGCGGCGGCCGCGTGCTGGCCGACTGGCCGGGCCTGGCCCCGCGCGACCGCAGCGAGGGCCGCGACCTGCGCATCACCACCGATCTGCGCGCGCTGTTCAAGACCGCGCTGCACCAGCACCTGGGCGTGCCGCTGGCCGCCGTGCACCAGCGCGCGCTGCCCGGCAGTGCGGCCTTGCCACTGCTGCCCCTGCTGCGCGCCTGAGCCGCCAGCGCCGTCGCCGCGGTCGCTCAGGACGTCCTGTCCGCCAGGGCCAACACCTCGGTGGCCATCTCGTCGGCGGCGCCGCGGTGGGCGGCGGCAAAGCCCAGCGCGCGGTCCACCCACTGATTGCGCGCCAGGTCCATCACCGCCATCACCGCCACGTCCACACCCTGCTGCAGGCTGGCCACGCGGCGCGCGGCGCCGCACTGCTCGGCATGCCAGGCGGCCTGGGCAAAGTTGAAGGTGTGCGGCCCCATCACCACCGGGCAGCCGCAGGCTGCCGCCTCGATCAGGTTCTGCCCGCCCAGCGGCGCGAAGCTGCCGCCCAGCAGCGCCACGTCGGCGCAGGCGTAGTACAGCGGCATCTCGCCCACCGTGTCGCCCAGCCATACGTCGGCCTGCGCGGCATCGTCGGGCGGGCTGTTGACCCAGCGGCTGCGGCGCGCCAGCGTCAGGCCGGCCGCCAGCACCATGCTGGCCACCATGTCGAAGCGCTGCGGATGCCGTGGCACCAGCAGCAGCAGCGGGCGCGGCTGCGGCAGCGCGGCCCAGTCGTCGAGCAGTGGTTCCTCCTCGCCCTCGCGGCTGGAGGCCATCATCACCACCGGCCGGGTGAGCGCGCGGCGCCATTGCAGGCCTCGCGCCAGCAGCATGGGCGGCGGCGTCATGTCGAACTTCAGGTTGCCGCTCACACGCACGTCGTGCGCACCGGCGGCGCGCAGGCGCTGCGCATCATCCGGCGTCTGCGCCAGCACGCGGGCCAGGCGCGCGGCGGCCGGGTGCAGCAGTGCCGCCAGCCGAGCCCCCTTGCGCGCGCTGCGCTCGGACAGGCGCGCATTGGCCAGCACCATGGGCACGCCGGCACGTTCGGCCTCGCGCAGCAGCACGGGCCAGATCTCGGTTTCCATCAGCACGCCCACCGCCGGCTGGAAATGGCGCAGAAAGCGTCGCACCGCGCCGGGTGTGTCATAGGGCAGCCAGGCCTGCACGTCGCCGGGCTGCATCAGGCGCTCGCCGGCCGCGCGGCCGGTGGCGGTGCCGTGGGTGAACAGCATGCGCAGGCCGGGCCGGTGGCGGCGCAGCGCCTCCACCAGCGGCAGCGCGGCGCGCGCCTCGCCCAGCGACACGGCGTGCAACCACAGCAGGCCCGGCGCCGGCGGCGGGCCGGCATAGTGGCCCAGGCGCTCGCCCAGGTGGGCGCGGTAGCCGGGTTCGCGCGCGCCGCGCCGCCACAGGCGCAGCAGGTACAGCGGGGTGGCCAGCCACAGCAGCAAGGCGTAGGCGGCGCGCACGGCGCCCTGCCACAGGCGTTTCAAGACGGCTGTTTCCCCGGCACGCGCTGCGTGCCCTGCAGTCCCGCCGGGCCGCCCCAAGGGAATGCGCGCCCCCTCGGGGGGCTGACGCGCAGCGGCATGGGGGTCACTCAGTGCGCGGCCTGCTGGATGTGCGCGTCGGGCTTGACCTCGCGCAGCGCGGCCATGAACTGCGCCTCGATGCGCGCCAGCGCGTCGGCGGTGTGGCCCTCGAAACGCAGCACCAGCACCGGCGTGGTGTTGCTGCCGCGGATCAGGCCGAAGCCATCGGCAAAGTCGACGCGCAGGCCGTCGATGGTGCCCACCTCGCCACCCGGGAAGGCCAGGCGGCCATCGGCCACGCGGGCCAGCAGGTCGGCCACCACCTGGTGGTGCTCGCCCTCGGCGCAGGGCACGTTGAGCTCGGGCGTGGAGAAGCTGGTGGGCAGCGCGTCGAGCATGGCGCTGGGGTTCTTCTCGCGGCTCAGGATCTCGAGCAGGCGCGCGGCGGTGTACATCGCATCGTCGAAGCCGTACCAGCGCTCGCCGAAGAACAGGTGGCCGCTCATCTCGCCTGCAAAGGGCGCACCGGTTTCCTTCAGCTTGGCCTTGACCAGCGAGTGGCCGGTCTTCCACAGCAGCGGCTTGCCGCCGGCGGCCTTGATG
>CAYPDO010000330.1:0-5644 GCA_964409495.1 uncultured Bordetella sp. | reverse complement strand
CCCACCACCATGCCGGTGCCGTGCTGCTGCTCGCGCAGCAGCGTGACGATGAAGGTCATGTAGCCGATGTAGCCCAGGCCGAACATGAAGTAGGCCGCCAGCGCGTAGCCGAAGGGCCGCCAGGCCGGGCCCGGCGCGGAGGCACCCTGCCCCGCGTCCAGCCCTGCACCCGGCGACGCGGCGGCGTCCAGATCGGCCATGTCATGCCGGCGCGCCGCCATCGCGGCCGTGGCCGCCAGCGCCAGCGCACCCAGCGCAAACCAGGCACCCGGCCAGCCGGCCAGCAGCGCAGGCCCGGCCTGGGCGATCAACGGCGGCAGGCCCAGTGCGCAGGCCACGATGCCGGCACCCGTCCCGCCGTAGTACAGGCCCAGCACCAGGCCCGGCGTAATGCCGCTGCCCGCCGGCTGCGGCCGCAGGCCAAGGCGCGCGGCCATCAGCCCGCCGGCCACGAACACCATCGCGCTGGCCACGCCGGTGGCCCCGCGCAGCGCATACAGCCAGGCATCGGCCGCGGCCGCGCCGCGCGCCAGCCCGTGCGCCGCCAGCAGCAGCGCGGCGGCCAGGCTGCCGCCCAGCAGTGCCCGCGTGGCGCCAATGCGGCGCAGCAGCGCCGGCATGGCCAGCGCACCCAGCAGATAACCGGCGGCATTCACGGTGTTCATCGCGCCGGCGGTGAAATAGCTCCAGCCCAGCGTCTCGCGCATCGGCGGCAGCAGCAGCGCATACGAAAAGCGCGCCAGCCCCAGCGACACCGCAGCCCCCAGGGCCAGCGCCAGTGCGGTGAACAGGGTGCGGCGCAGCGGGTCGGGTGGGCGCATGGGCCCATGTTAGGGGCGGCCAGCGCGCACCTCGGCGGCGCCCAGGCCCGGGCACATCCCGATGGACCGCGGGCGCCCGAGCAGGGCAGGCGCGGCAGGCATCGGCACCGCAGCACCCGGGCGCGGGCCGCACAGGCGCCGGCCAATGGCATGCGCAAAGGCCGTGTCGGGCCACCGGGGCGACGAGTACGTCACGATCCCCTGCCCGGCCGCCGGCGCGCCCAGGCACGCGCATCGGGGCCGGGCCGGGGTCAGATCAAACCGGTGTGCAGTGCCCTCTTGAAACACTGTGCGCCAGCCCGAACTGTGCGGCATGGGGACGCGGCCCGATGCGCCGCCCCCACCCGCCAACGCCGCCCGAGAAGGACACCACCATGCTCTACCGCAGCCTGTTTCCACACGACCTGATGAACGATTTCAGCCGTTTGCAGCGCGATCTGCACGGGGCCCTGGACGGCTCGCCGGCCATCCGTGGCGCCGGGCGCGGCGGCTACCCGGCGATCAACGTGGGCAGCACGCCCGAGGCGGTGGAGATCCTGGCCTTTGCGCCGGGGCTCGATCCGGCCGCCATCGAGGTGAACCTCGAACGTGGCGTGCTCACGCTGGAAGGCCGGCGCGCCGCCACGCTGCCACCGGCCGCCACGCTGCCGGCTGGCGAGCGGCCCGAGGCGCGCCCGACAGTGCACCTGCAGGAGCGCTTCGACGGCCACTTCCGCCGTGTGGTGAGCCTGCCCGACGACATCGACGCCACGGCCGTGCAGGCCGAGTACCGCGATGGCGTGTTGCGCATCACCGTGCCGCGCCGCGGCCAGACGCAGCCGCGCCGCATCCCGGTGCAGTGAGCGGCCCCGCCAACACCCCAACGGCCCTGCCGATTCCGGAGACCCGCATGAACACCCTGAACCCCGACACCCGCCAAGAACCCGCCCTGCAGCCGCCGGTGGATGTGGTCGAAGATGCCGCCGGCATCACCCTGTATGCCGACTTGCCGGGCGTGGCGCGCGAGCAGCTGCAGCTGCGTGTGGAGGGCGAGCGCCTGACCATCGAGGCCGAGATCGGCGCCACGCTGCGCGGCACCGCCACGCCCAGCCACGCCGAGGTGGCGCTGCCGCGCTACCGCCGCGCCTTCACGCTGAGCAAGGAACTCGACGCCGAGCGCATCAGCGCCGAGCTCAGCCAGGGCGTGCTGCGTGTGCGCATCCCCAAGGCGGCGCAGGCCCAGCCGCGGCGCATCCAGGTGCAGATCGGCTGAGCCGCGGTGGCCACCGGCGCGCCAGGCATGGGCGCCTGCGGCACGTGATCGGGCAGGCGCTCAATGCACTGACCGAGCGCGCCTGCATCGTGGCCCCGGTGGCGCCAGCGCTGCGTGATCTGCGCACGCCACCGCACGCCACCGCACGCTGTTACGCGTCGCGGCGCGCCACCAGGCCGATCAGCGCCGACTGCCCATGGTGCCCCTGGCCCTCATGCACCAGGGCCTCGTAGTCTCTGAGTTCGAGGATCGACAGCCCGGCGAAGGCAGATTCGAGCAGCTCACGGGTGTACAGGTGCGACAGCATCGGCGGGCCGCCGGTGCGGTAGTCAAGCTGCCGGGGCGTGTAGCCCTGCAGGATCAGCACGCCGCCCGGCTTCAGGCTGCGCACCATGCGCGCGAACATGCGCGCCCGCAGCGGCGGGTCGGCAAACTGCACGAAGATCGCCACCACGCCGTCACAGCTGGCCTCGGGCCAGGCATAGGCATCCACATCGGCGACCGCGAAGTTCACCGCCACCCCCTCGCGCAGCGCGAACGCACGCGCCTTCTCGACCGCACGCGCCGCGACATCGAAGGCATCCACGCGAAAGCCCTGGCGCGCCAGCCACACGCTGTTGCGCCCTTCGCCATCGGCCACGCTGAGCACCCGGCCACCGCGTGGCAGCGCCGCCGCATGCTCGCGCAGCCAGGCATTGGGCTCGCTGCCGAACAGCAGCTCGTCGCCCGCATAGCGCTGGTTCCAGCTTGCGGCGGCGTCGGTGGCGGCGGTGTCGGTCATGTCGGGGCTTTCAATCGTGACGGCGCAGCAGGCGCACATGCATCGGCCGGGTGAAATGCGCGCCATCGGCCGTCTGATGGGGCGTGTAGCACTGGCGCACGCGTTCGATCATTGCCGCGTCGATGCCATGGTCGGCGTAGCTCGGCCGCATCATGCGCCGCTCGAAGTCCTCGAAGCTGGCAAACCGCACCGGCGCCTCGAAGCGCTGGTCGGCCACCGCGCGCCAGCGCCCGCTGGCAATGGCCTGGTCCAGCGCGGCCTGCGCCGCCGCACGCACCACGCCCTCGTCGTTGAACAGGCGGATCAGCGCATTGAGTTCGCCGGCATACACCGGCTCGGAGACATACAGCCAGCCGCCCGGCCGCAGCACGCGGGCGATCTCGGCCAGCGCCTGCGCCATGTCCGCCACCGGCACATGGTGCAGCGATTTCAGCATCAGCGCGCCGTCGAAGCACGCGTCCGCGAACGGAATGGCCTGCGCGCCCGCGTGCTCGAAATGCAGCCGCTCGGCCGGCGCCGCGCGGTTGCTGGCCAGCTGGCGTTCGTCCACCTCGATGCCCACCAGTTCGGCCGTGCGGTGGCGCGCCAGCAGCTCGCGCGCCAGGTGCGCGGCGCCGCAGCCGGCCTCGATGAGCCTGGCGCCGGCCAGCGGCACCAGGCGTTCGAGCAGGTCCAGTTCGTTGGTCACCAGGTTCGTCGTCGGGTTCATCGGGCAGGTCGTTCAAAGGGGCAGGCGTGGCTGCCGGAAGCACGACATCATCGCGCAGCGAGCGCCAGCGGCCCGGCGAGAAACCGCAGCCGCCGCCCGGCATGCCGCGCCAGCGCCCGGCGCAGGCGCTGGCCCCCGAAGGCGCCGTGATGCCAGCCCGCCGGGTGCGACAGCCGCGGCGCCCGCAGCCCCCGCAGCAGCAGCCGGTGCAGCGCCCAGCGCAAGGGCCTGGCGAGCCCCTGGCCGGCCATGGCCGCCTGGGCCGCGGTCATGCGGGGGCGGCGCTCAGGCCAGGCGGCGCCAGTGCCGGGGCTGCTGCTCATCGCGCGAAGTACATGCGCTCGCGCTCCAGCCGGTAGCTCCAGGGCAGCGCGGCGTTCTTCCAGCCATTCACGCTGCGCCGGCCGTCCCTGCCCATGTCGCCCTCGAAACCATCCACCACCGACCACACCTGGGTGAAGCCGTCGTCGGCCAGACGGTCGGCGCCGCGGCTGCTGCGATCGCCCGAGCGGCACATCAGCACGACCACGTCGGTCTTCGCCAGGCCCTTCTGCTGCCGCCGCCGGTTGACCTCGGGCACGAAGTCCTGCACCGGCTCGAGGCGGTAGATGCCACGCTGGGCATCCCAGTCGGTCATCAGCTCCTGGTGCTCGACGAAGGGCACCAGGGCGTCGATGCCGGTGGCCATGCCCACGTACATGGCCTCGGCGCGTGTGCGCAGATCGAGGAACAGCGTGCGCGCCGGCCCGCCCTGGGCCAGGATGAAGGCCGGCACCTCGGCGGCCGTCAGGTAGCGGCCCGCGCGGGTGCGCTTGGGCTCCGGCACGCTGGCGGCATCCACCGCCGCGCGCGCGGGCGGCGACGCCAGGCCCGCGGCGCCCAGCAGCGCGGTGAACAGCCAGTGGCGGCGGGCCAGTGCGTGCATCGGCATGTCGGGGTCTCCTGTGGCTTGAATATCAGTGTTTGATGATATACGGACGCAGCAGCACCGCCAGCGGCCAGGCGAAGGCCAGCACGCCCGCCCCCAGGCCCAGCGCGATGCCGGCCAGGTTCACCCAGTCCACCCAGTAGGCCAGCTCGCGCAGCGACGAGCGCGTGGCCGCCGGCACCAGCAGAAAGCCCGCCAGCGCCGCGCCCGCCGCGATGCCGGCCGACGGTGCCAGGCAGCGCCGCCACAGCGCCGCCGGGCGGCGCCAGGCCTGCCCCAGCAGCAGCAGCCACACCACGCCGGCCAGCGCCAGCAGCGGCCAGACGCCCAGCGCCAGCTCCCACACGATGTTCATCGCCAACCAGATCTCGTACATGGCATGCCCCCTTGTTCAGACCCGGCCCTTGAGCACCGCCATGTAGGCGGGCTTGAGCATGCGGTACTTCATCAGCCACGCGAAGTAGCTGTCGCTGAGCGGCTCGATCATCGGCAGGCTGGGTGTGAGCCGGCCCTCGTAATCGAACTCGATCAGCATGGCCGAGCCCTCGCGGGTGATCATCGGGCACGAGGTGTCGCCGTCGAAGCGCTGGTCGGGGGTGCGCACGGCGATCGTCTCGACCAGCTTGTGCGCCACGATGGGCGCGCTCTTCTCGACCGTGGCCGCGGTCTTGCCGCGCGGCGTGTCGTTGATCTCGCCGATGCCGAACACGTTCGGGTACCGCCGGTGCTGCAGCGTGGACCGGTCCCCGTCCAGCCAGCCGCCGGCGGCAAAGGGGCCGGCCTGCCAGGCCAGTGCGCTGTTCTTCACCGCATCGGGCGCGCGCATCGGCGGCACGACGTGGATGAAGTCGTAGCCCAGCTCCTGCCGCTCGCCCTCGGGCGACGCGAAGCTGGCGCGGCGCGCGCCGATGTCGATGGACACCAGCCGGCGCGAGTACTCGACCGCGATGCCCAGCGTCTGCCAGCGTGCGAGCACGTTGTCGTTGACGGCCTTGACGCCGAACACATTGCCCAGCGCCGACTGGAAGCGGATCGTCGAGCGCGCCAGCGTGCCGGCGCGCAGCAGCCGGTCGCGCAGCATGAAGCTCATCTTCAGCGGTGCGCCGGCGCATTTCAGCGGCGTGGCCGGCAGGGTCATCACCGCCTGGCCGCC
>CAYPDO010000329.1:0-5674 GCA_964409495.1 uncultured Bordetella sp. | reverse complement strand
CCACTTTCTTTTCGCGAAAAGAAAGTGGGTCGCCCGCCGGGGCGAATTCCCGGCGGGCTGCTGCAAGCGGGCACAGGCCCAGGCCAAGCGCACCAGCACCAGCACCAGCACCAGCACCAGCACCAGCACCAGCACCCACACGCGCACCAGCCCCGCCATCCTCGGCCTGCACGCGCCAGGCCGCGGGCCATCTGCCCACCGCCGATAGGGCCCCTCAGGCCGCCAGCGCCTCGCTCAAGGGCTGGCGCGCCCGCCAGGCCCACTTGCTGCCCAGGCGCAGCGCCTCCAGCGTGGTGGCGCTGGCGTCGGCGAAGAACAGTGCTTCGTCCAGCCCCAGGCGCTCGAACAGCCGGCGCTGGCGCAGCGAGCGCGTGCGCAGATCGCCCTCGCCGGTCGCGCCGCGCGCCTGGCCGTACAGCGTCACGGCCTGCTGCAGCGCCTGCTGCGCGGCGGCGTTCACCGCGGGGATGGCGCGCGGCGCCGACAAGCGCACCTGCTGGATGAAGGGGTTGCGCCCCACCACCAGGCCCCAGGGCCGCTGGCCATCGACCACGTCGACGCACAGTGCCTCCAGCTTGGTCAGGCCGAAGGCGCGTGCCAGCGCCAGCCGCACGGCCAGCCAGGGGTCGCTCTGCTGCACCTGGGCCACGCCCCAGGCGGCCTCGGCATCGCGCCCGGGCACCGGCAGCACCAGCGATTGCAGCAGCGTGGCCGCGTGCCCATCGCGCTGGGCCGCGGCGGCATACAGCCAGGCAATGGCCTGCTCGGTGGCTGGCAGCGCGGTTGCCTCACGCAGCATCAGCGCGCCCAGCTTGCGCTGCGCCTCGGCCTGGCCGCTGCAGGCCGCCTTCTCGAGGAAGAAGCGCGCCATCTGCGGATTGGCCACCGACAGGCTGTGGTCGGCATGCAGGCGATACAGGTGCAGCCACGCCGCATCGCAGCCGGCGTCGGCCGCACGCAGCAGAAAGGCCGCCCCCTTGCGCATGTTCTGCTGGCCCTCGAACACCTCGGCCGCCAGGCCGGGCGTCGCCAGGCCGCTGAGGCCACGGCCCAGCGTGTAGGCGGCGTCGCGGTCGCCCTGGGCGGCGCATTGCTCCAGCGCCTCGCGCAGGGCCTGCGCATCCAGGCCTTGCAGCGGGCGATCCTGTTGCGCCGCCAGCTGCACGGCGGCGGCCAGATGTGGCGCAAGATCAGCCCGCGCCGCGTCGTCTGCCAGTGCCAGCGCGGCACGCAGGGCATCGCCCAGGGCCTCGAGATCGGCCAGTTCGCGTGCCCGCTGCAGGGCGTGGCGGGCCACCGCGGCGCCGTCGATCTCGCCAGCGCCGTGCAGGGCCAGCAGCAGCATGCGCATTGCCTGGTCGGCGGGCGCCGTGACCAGGGCCTGCAACGCAGCCTGGGCCGTGCGGGCCTGCGCCGGTAACGCCGCCTGGGCGGCGGCCTGGCCCAGCCAGCGCCGCGCCTCGGCCAGCCCGTCGCGCCGCGTGGCCAGCCACGCGCTGGCGCGCAGCTGCGCTGTCACGCTGCCGGCCGCGGCGGCGCGCTGCAGGGCCGCCTGCTCACCCTGCGCCAGCAATTCGTGCAGCGGCAGGCATTCGGCCAGCACACGCGCCGCGGCGCCGGCATCGGTGGCCGCCGCCTGGCGCAGGTGGTCGATGCCGGCGGCCACATGGCGCGTGAAGCCGTCCACGCCCAGCAGGTAGCGCCGCCCCACCTCGCAGCGGGCGCGCACGTCGCCCTGTCGGGCCTGGGCCAGCAGCTGGATGTCCTGTCGTCGCATCGTTCGTCCTCGCATGTGGTGGAGCCGCCACGCACAGGGCCGGAATCGGCGCCACCAGTGCGGACGGCAGGCCCCAAAGAGGGCCTGCGGGGATGATGGAAAACAGCGCCTGTCGACGCACCGACCGGCAGATGACGATCCCGTCATCCAGCCGTCAGCCAGCGGCCATGCACCTGCAGCGGCGCCGGCCGCCCAGGAAAAAGGGGCCGCACCCCGACAGGATGCGGCCCCTGGGGCCTGCTGGCTGCCACCGGCGCCCGAACGCGCCGGCGGCGGCCTGCCGGCGCGCGGTCAGAACAGGTGACGCACGCCCACGCCGTAGCCGGTGGACTTGAAGCCGCCGGCAGCCTCGCCGGCACCGGTGGCACCGCCCACGGTCATGGCCGACGCGCCCTTGTTCTTCAGCTGGCCGGTCTGGCCGTACAAGGCGGTGCGCTTGGACAGGTTGTATATGTACTCCAGGCCCCACAGCGTGGCGTCGCTGTTGTTGTAGGCGGCGCTGCCGCCTTCGGCATTGCCCTTGCCGATCGAGGCGCGGAACTCGCCCTGGCCCAGCGGCACGCTGGCGCTCAGTTCGTAGGTGGTGTACTTCAGTGCGCCCAGCTTGCGCTGGTCGTACAGGCCGTAGACCTTGGCCACGCCGAAGTTGTACGAGGCGCCCAGGTTGATGGTCTTGAGCTTGTCGCTGCCGAACACGTCGATCTGGCTGTACGACATGGCCACGTCCACCGGGCCGGTGGCGAAGCCGACCAGGCCGCCCTTGAAGCCGTTGCCCTGCACGCCTTCGGGCGCAGCGATCTGCAGCTGGCCGTAGAAGCCGCCCAGATCCTTGGGCAGGTAGTAGCTGACCGCGTTGTTCACGCGGAAGGCGCTGGCCGCGCCGGTGGTGGCGGCGGTGCTGGCCTTGTCGAACGGGCTCTTGTTGGCATACAGCACGCTGCCGTTGCCGAAGCCGTTGGCGCCGAACACGTCGAACTTGCTGGCGACGTTGAAGTTCACCGAGTAGTCGCGGCCCAGGCGCACTTCACCGAAGCCACCCGACAGGCTCAGCGTGGAGCGGCGGTTGAAGAAGCCGGTGGTGGTGCTGCCGCTGCTGTTGTAGCCAGTGCTGCCACCGGTGCCGCCGGTGTCGCCGCTGACGCCGGCTTCCAGCCAGAAGCCGGCCAGCAGGCCGCCGCCCAGGTCTTCGGTGCCGCGGAAGCCCAGGCGGCTGGTGTTCAGGCCGGCGGTGTCCATCGACTTCATCGAGGTGCTGCCGTTCTTGACCTGGTTGACGCTCAGATCCATCAGGCCGAACACGGTGAGGGTCGACTGGGCGCTGGCCGAGGCTGCCGCGGTGGCAAGCACGGCCAGGGCGATGGTGTGCGGAACGAACTTCTTCATGATCTTCCTTCGCAGGGGGTTTCGAACATGTCCATGGCGTCAGCCTTGTCCATGGCTTGAACGGGACATGCGGCAGCTTAGGAAGCACGGCCGGCGCGCAACAGCCGTGATGACGGAACCCGCCCACCCATGCGAGCACAGGGTGGGCGAAACAGCGCCAGGCCGTGTCGTGCCGGCCTCAGGCGCGCGACGTGGCGGGCGCTTGATCCGCGACGACGCCGGCGGCGCGCGGCGCCGGAAAGCCCAGCGTGAACACCGTGGGCCCGCCGGCCGTGCTGCGCAGCGCCACCGAGCCGCCGTGCAGGTCCATGATCGACCGCACGATGGCCAGGCCCAGGCCGGCACCGCCGGCAGAGTCGCCGCGCGAGGGATCGACGCGGAACATGCGCTCGAAGATGCGCTGGTGGTATTGCGCCGGGATCGGCTCGCCATCGTTGGCCACGGCGATGCGCGCGGCGCCGCCCGGCCCGGTGTCGATGCGCAGCACCACCGTGCTGCCCGGATGCGCGTGGCGCAGCGCGTTGTTCATCACATTGGCCACGGCGCGCGACACCAGCGTGCGGTCAGCCCACAGGCGCTGCGCCTGCGGCCCTTCGCCGGGCCACTCGTGCACCGGCAGATGCACCGCCAGCGTCAGGCCGCGGTCTTCCGCCAGCGGCTCGAAATAGTCGCGAAAGCGTTCGGCCAGCTCGGCGGCATCGATCCATTCGGCCTGCAGCATGGCCTCGCCCTCGTCGGCACGGGCCAGGAACAGCAGGCTCTCGGTCAGCCGCACCAGGCGCTCGCAATCCTCCACCGCCGATTCGATGACGGCGCGGTACTCGGACGCCGAGCGCGGCCGCGACAAGGCCACCTGAGCCTCGCCGAGCAGGTTGTTGAGCGGCGTGCGCAGGTCATGCGCCAGGTCTGACGAGAACTGCGTGAGCCGCGTGAAGGCGCCGTCCAGCCGGTCGAGCATGTGGTTCAGCGCCTCGGCAGCGCCTTGCAGCTCGGCCGGCAGTGCGGGCACGTCCAGGCGCTCGCTGAGGTCTTTGCCGCTGATGCGCGCGGCGGTGTCGCCCAGCTGGCGTGCCGCCACCACGATGCGCCGCGCCAGCCACATGCCGGCCAGCGCCGACACCAGGGCCGAGACCCCCAGCAGCGCAGCAATCACCTGCGCGCTGTCGATCACCAGCTCGCGGGCGATGCCGGTGTCCATGGCCATCACGGCCCAGCCATCGGGCTGCGGGTGCGAGCCGGGCAGCGACCACACGCGGGCCATGGCCACCAGGTAGCGCGTGCCGTCGGCCGCGCGCACCTCGCGCGACAGCGGGCCCCAGCGCTCGCGCAGCGCACGCACGGCATGTGGATCAAGCCGCGGCGGCAGGGCCTCGTCGGGCACGGTGGCGCCGGGCAGTTCGGCCGCGCGCAGCGGAAAGGCCGGCGTGGCGGCCACCATGCGGCGCTGCTCGTCCACCACCGCCACATGCAGGCTGCCCACCTGGGTGCCGATGCGCTCGGTCAGCGCGGCGGCCACCAGCGGCAGCTCGCCGCGCGACTCGATCAGCTCGCGCTGCACCAGGGCCAGGTTGCCCAGCATCACCGCATCGGCTACGTCCAGCAGGTCCTGCTTGGACAGACGCAGGATCAGCCAGCTGCTGCCGGCCACCAGCAGCACCGAGATGGCCATCACCGACAGCCCGATCTGCAGCGTCATCGAGCCGCGCAACAGGCCGCGGCACTGTGCCGGCGCATGGCACATGGCGCGCCAGGCCGCCTGCACCGGGGCCTTGCTGGTGGCCGGCGCGGCGGGCGCGGCCGGCTCGCCGCTCATGGCTCGCGCGCCTCGAACACGTAGCCCACGCCACGCAACGTGTGCACCAGCCGGGGCTCGAAGCCGTCGTCGATCTTGGCGCGCAGGCGGCGCACGGCCACGTCCACCACGTTGGTGTCGCTGTCGAAGTTCATGTCCCACACATGCTCGGCGATCAGCGTGCGCGACAGCGCCACGCCCTCGTTGCGCACGAAGTAGTCCAGCAGCGCGAACTCCTTGGCCGTGAGCTCGATGCGCTGGCCGGCGCGACTGACGCGGCGGCGCACGAAGTCGATCTCGCAGTCGGCCACGCGCACCACGCTGGCCGGCTGCTTGTTGGCACCGCGCCGCAGCACGGTGTGGATGCGCGCCAGCAGTTCGGAGAACGCGAAGGGCTTGACCAGGTAGTCGTCGGCACCCAGCTCGAGGCCGCGCACGCGGTCGGGCACCGTGTCGCGCGCGCTGAGCATGAACACCGGCGTGTCGCGCTGCAGGCGCAGGCGGCGCAGCAGCTCCAGGCCGTCCAGGCCCGGCAGCATCACGTCCAGCAGCACCAGGTCGTAGCGGCCCTCCAGCGCCAGGTGCAGGCCGTCGGTGCCGTTGTCGGCCACATCCACGATGAAGCCGTGCTCGCCCAGGCCCTTGCGGACATAGGCGGCGGTCTTGGCTTCGTCCTCGACGATCAGGATGCGCATGCGGGGCGGGATGATAGCCGTGCAGCC
>CAYPDO010000328.1:3740-5711 GCA_964409495.1 uncultured Bordetella sp. | reverse complement strand
CAGCTTGTCACCCTGCACCACGTTGAACACGCCGTCGGGCAGGCCGGCTGCTTTGAGCAGATCGGCCATGAACAGGCTGCAGCTCGGGTCACGCTCGCTCGGCTTCAGGATGAAGGCATTGCCGGTGACCAGCGCCAGCGGAAACATCCACAGCGGCACCATGCACGGAAAGTTGAACGGCGTGATGCCAGCCACCACGCCTAGCGGCTGGCGCAGCGTGTGGTTGTCGATGCCGGTGGACACCTGGTCGGTGAAGTCGCCCTTCAGCAGCTGCGGCGCGCCGCAGGCGAATTCCACGATGTCGATGCCGCGCGCCACCTCGCCCTGGGCATCGGTGAACACCTTGCCGTGCTCGGCGGTGATCATCGCCGCCAGCGTGTCCTTGTGCTGGTTCAGCAGCTCGAGAAACTTGAACATCACGCGCGCGCGGCGCAGCGGCGGCAGCTCGCCCCAGGCCGGTTGCGCGGCGGCGGCGGCGGCCACCGCGGCATTCACCTCGTCGCCCGAGGCCAGCGCCACCTGGCGTGCCACGCGGCCGCTGGCCGGGTGGTAGACGGCCTGCTGGCGGCCGCTGGTGCCGGGCATCACGCGGCCGGCGATGTAATGGCCGACGTCGGCGGTGGCGGTGAAGGCTTCGGGGGCGCCCATGGCGGTCTCCTTGACGGGGTGTGTGGCGATGCGTTTGCGAAGGCCGCAGTCTAGGCAGGCCCGGGCGCGGTGCCTAGCCGCCCGTGGCTGGATTCATTGTTCAGTCCAGTGAACAATCAAGACCCGGATCAAGGAACAACCAGGCCCGCACATCCCCATGGACGACCGCCGCATCGACACCTTGTGGAGCCATGTGCATGCGCTGAGCATCCTGGGCACGCTGGGCAGCTACACCGCCGCCGCGCAGCGCCTGGGCCTGAGCAAGGCGGCGATGAGCCAGCGCATTGCCGAGCTGGAGCGCGCGGCCGGCGTGCCGCTGGTGCTGCGCACCACGCGCAGCGTGCGCCTGACCGAGGCCGGCCAGCGCCTGGCCGATGCCACGGCCGGCGCCTTCGACACCATCGCCACCGCGTTTTCGGGCGTGCGCGACCTGGCCGAGCAGCCGCGTGGGCGCTTGCGCATCACCGCGCCGGTGGCGCTGGCGCGCCAGCAGCTGGTGCCGCGCCTGCCCGACTTTCTGCGCGCCCATCCCGAGGTGCGGGTGGAACTGGACCTCTCGGACCGCCTGGTGCCGCTGGCGCAGGAGGGCTTCGACCTGGCCATCCGCCACAGCCACGCGCCGCCCGAGACGCATGTGGCCTGGGCGCTGTGCGAAACGCGCGCACTGCTGGTGGCCAGCCGCGCCTACCTGCGCCGCCGCGGCACGCCCACCACGCCCGACGACCTGGCCGCGCACGACTGCCTGCACTACCTGCGCCCCGGCGACACGCCCACCTGGACGCTGCTGGATGGCGACGGCCATGAGCGCACGCTGCCCGTGGCCGGCCCCTTCGCCGCCAACAACAGCGAGGCGCTGCGCGAGGCCGCGCTACGTGGCCTGGGCATTGCGCTGCTGCCCGACTTCAGCGCCCAGGCCGCGCTGCGTGACGGCAAGCTGCTGCCGGTGCTGCCCGGCTGGCGCCCGGTGGGCAACTACGGCAGCCACCTGTGGGCCATCCGCCCCTACAGCCCCTATGTGCCGCGCGCCGTGCAGGCGCTGGTGGGCTGGCTGCGCGAGGCGCTGGCGCCGGGCTTTGCGGCCTGAGCAAAAAAAAGCCCGCCGAAAACCGGCGGGCTATGGAAGTCCTCGGAAAGGACGTCGTTGGGACCCTGGCAATGCCCATGGCACTGCGCAATGGAGCCCACTGTGCCCAGGGCTCCGGATGGCAACCATCCCTAGAAAACGCTTTGTCACGCCTGCTGTGGCGCCGATGCTGCAGCGCAGCGTGCGGCCGCCAGATCCCACAGCGCGGCGCCGCAGCTCTTGAACAGCAGCGGGCCGCC
>CAYPDO010000328.1:0-3640 GCA_964409495.1 uncultured Bordetella sp. | reverse complement strand
TCCAGCGCCAGGCCGGCGGTGATCAGATCGCCGGCCTCGTGGCGCGCGGCGGCGCTGTCGAGCACCACGCGGCCGCGCGTGGCGATGTCGCGGGTCAGCGCGGGGTCGAGCTCGATCATGGCCGGCGTGAACGCGCCGATGGCGGCGACGAAGGCGTCGGGCCGCACCGTGCCCGCCAGCACCACGGCGCTGGCGGGCGTGGCGGTGATGATCAGCGGGCACGCGGCCCGTGCTGCGCCCAGGTCGGCCGCCGGGCGGGCCTGCACGCCGGCCTCGCGTGTCAGGCCGGCGGCAAAGGCAGCGGCGCGTTCGGGCGTGCGGCCGATCACCTGCACCTCGTGCACGCCCAGGCCGGCGGCAAAGGCCTGCACATGCGCCAGCGCCTGCACGCCGGTGCCGATCACCAGCAGCGGCCCGGCGGTGTTGGGCGCCAGGCGCTGCGCCGCCAGCAGCGTGGCGGCCGCGGTGCGCCGGGCGGTGACCGTGGGGCCGTCCAGCAGCAGCAGGCGCTCGCCGGTGGACGCGCGCATCACCAGCACATCACCCAGGATGGCCGGCAGGCCGCGTGCCGGGTTCTGCGCGCTGTAGGTGATGAGCTTGATGGCGGCGAGGTCGCCGGCGTCAGCGGTCAACCATGCGGGCATCAGGAACCACGAGGTGCCCGGCGCCACCGGCAGCACCCAGCGCTCGGGCGCCTGAACGCGGCCGGCCGCCTGGTCGGCCAGGGTGTTGGCGATGGCCTGGGTCAGCGGCCCCCAGGGCAGTGCGGCGGCGGTGGCGGTGGCGTCGAGTACGCGCATCGGGCGGGCCCTGGCGCTCAGCCGGGCAGGTGGCGGTCGGTGCTCATGCTGCCGATGATAGGCAGGCGACAATCGCCGCATGACCCCGCCGCGCCCGCCTGCCAAGAAATCGCCGCCTCGTCCTGCCGGTGCGCCTGCGCGCCAGGGCGCGGGATCGGGCTTCGGCTCCAGCTTCGGCGCGGGGCGTGGCCCGGCGCGGCCGGCGCCTGCCAAGCCGGCCGGCGCGCCCGCCGCCAAGACGGCCAGCCGTGCCGCCGGCGGGCAGCGGCCCGGCGCCAAGCCGCTGCCGCCGCCCGAGCCGCTGGCCGAGCATGAGATCGACGCGCTGCAGGCCCTGCTGGACACCCTGCCGGCCAGCCTGGAGCCGCTGGATGTGATGTCGCTCGACGGCTACCTGGCCGGCGTGCTGCTGCAGCCCGACGCCGTGCCCGAGGCGCAATGGCTGCGGCACATCGTCGATGTCGACGGCCGCGTCGCGCCGGCCGGCTTCGACACCGCCCGCCTGCATGGCCTGGCGCGCCGCCGCCATGCCGAGCTGGCCCAGGCGATTGCCGAGCGCGACTGGTTCGACCCCTGGGTCTACGAGCTGGAGGACGAGGCTGAGCCCTCCGAGGTGGTGATGCCCTGGGTGGCCGGCTTTGCCACCGCGGTGGACCTGTTCCCGGCGCTGATGGACCGCTTCGAGCCGCAGCTCACCGAGCCGCTGGCCCTGCTGTACCGCCACCTCGACGCCGAGGATCTGGAAGACGCCGACGAACTGCTGGCCGAGATCGAGACGCTGGAGCCGCCCGACACGCTGGACGAGGCGGTGGAAGACCTGGTGCGTGCCACGCTGCTGATCGCCGATGTGGCGCTGCCGCAGGACAGGCCGGCCGGCAAGCCCGCGGCCAAGTCGGGCGGCCGTCCAGGTGGCCCGGGTGGCCCGCGCCGGCCGGGGCCGCCGCGGCGCTGAGCGCCCGTCAGAACTAGGCGAAGACGCGCCGCGCGTGCTGGCCCAGGCCGGCGGCCACGCTGGCAAAGGCATCGCCACGCACCTGTCGCGCGGCCGGAAAACGCGCCGCGATCGCCTCGGCCAGCGGCTTCAGGCCGGTGGAGCCGCCGGTGAAGTACAGCGCATCCACCTGCGCGCGCGTGATGCCGGCCTGGGTGAGCGTGTCGTCGGCGGCGTCGACGATGCGTTGCAGGTCGGCGCCGATGGCGGCCACCGCCTGCGGCTCGCTCAAGGGCACGTCGAGCCCGTGGTCGCCCAGCAGCGACAGGTCGATCAGCGTCTGCCCGCCCTCGGCCACGGCGATCTTGGCGCCCTCGGCGCGGGCGATCAGCGCATGACCCAGGCGCTCGCGCACCACGGCCATCAGGCGCGCATGCTGGTCGGTGTCGGCATAGAAGCTCTTCATGCGCGCCAGCTCGGCCACGCGCAGCGGCACGTACACGGTGTTGATCAGGTGCCAGGTGGCAAGGTCGAAGTACACCTTGCTGGGCACCTCGCGCCCGGTGGGCCCAACGCCCTTGTAGCCGCAGGCCGGCAGGATGGCGGCCAGCTCGATGTGGCGGTCGAAATCGGTGCCGGCGATGTGCACGCCGTGGTTGGCCAGGATGTCGTCGGCGCGGTCCACGCACTCGCGCCGCTGCGGGCCCACGCGCACCAGCGAGAAGTCGGAGGTGCCGCCGCCGATGTCTGCCACCAGCACGATCTGTTCGCGCTCGACCGTCATCTCGTAGTCCAGCGCCGCGGCGATCGGCTCGTACTGGAAGCTCACGTCGGCAAAGCCCACCGCGCGCGCGGCGGCCTCCAGCGCGGCCTGGGCCGCGGCGTCGCGCTCGGGCTCGCCGTCGACGAAGAACACCGGCCGGCCCAGCACGGCATGGGTCAGCGCCTGGCCGGCCTCGGCCTCGGCCAGGGTCTTCAGGTGGCGCAGGTAGCCCGAGACGATGTCCAGGTATTTCACCGAGCGCCCGCCGCCCACGTCGGTGGCCTGGGTGGCCAGCGTGCTGCCCAGGATGCTCTTCATCGAGCGCATCAGCCGGCCCTCGATGCCCTCCACATAGGCCGCCACCGCGGCACGGCCGTAGTGGCAGTGCGGCTCCTCGTGCGGCTCCAGCCCTTCCACGGCATAGAACACCGCGGTGGGCATGGTGCGGCGGCCGGCTTCCAGTTCCACCAGGCGCACGCTCTGGCCGGCCGGCAGGGCGATGGCCGAGTTGGAAGTGCCGAAGTCGATCGCGCAGACAGCGTGGGCCATGGGCAGGGCGCGCGCCGGCAGGCCATGTCAGGCCGCCCGCGCGTTCAGGGGGGATGCGGAAGGGGCGCGATTCTAGGCGCGGGCGCTTAGGGCAAAACGACGAACAAAGCTGTCAGCGCGCATGAGGGATGGGCGGCACCGGTGGCCGGTTCCAGCATGGGTGCCTCGTTCAGGAGGATTGCCGTGTCTGCCCGTTCCATCGTTCGTCGCCTGCACCCGGCCCCTGTGCTGGGCACCCTGGGCGCCCTCTTGCTGGCCCCGGCCCTGGCCGGCGCCGCCGTGATCCAGATCACCCAGGGCGATCGCAACAGCTTCGGCGCCTCGCTCAGCGCCGATGGCCAGCGCCTGGTGTTCTATTCAGCCGCCGACCTGGATGGCAGCAACGCCGACCGGAACTTTGAGGTCTACAGCCACAGCCGCCCGAGCGGCCAGACCCAGGCGCTCACCCACCTGCCCGGCGGCCAGTTCGTCGGCGGCAACCAGACGCCCAAGGTGAGCGGCGACGGCAGCACCGTGCTGTTCCAGCAGTTCGAGCTGCTGCCCAACAACACGGCGCGCTTCCGCTCGCTGGTCGACACCGGTTCCGGCGGCGTGCCG
>CAYPDO010000327.1:0-5737 GCA_964409495.1 uncultured Bordetella sp. | reverse complement strand
ACTTGATGATCGCATCCCACGCTCCGACTTTCTTTTCAACTTGAAGCGGGCGTGCCCACACATTGCTCTGCGAGGCCTCGGTCAGCCAGCCGTCGCGCAACATCACGGATTCCACCGCGCCGTGGTCGGCCGCCTGCTGGCGCGCCAGCACATTGCCCAGCAGGCTGGTGCTCTTGATGTCGCCATGCTGCCAGCGCAGATCGCGCGCGGTGATGCAGGCCACGCCGTGGTGGCGCTGCTCGGCCGACGGCGGCTTCAGCGGGTTGGCCATCGCGAACACCGTGGGCGTGAGGCCCTCGGGCATCACATGGTCGCGCATGGCCACGCCGCGGGTGACCTGCAGGTACAGCATCTGGTCGTCGGACGGCTGCTGCGCGATCAGCTCGCGCAGCAGGGCCAGCCACTGCTGCGGCCCGTGCGGGTTGGGGATGCGCAGTTTGTCCAGGCTGTGCGCCAGCCGCGCCATGTGCTCGTCGAAGCGGAAGATGCGCCGCCCGTAGACCGGAATGCCTTCGTAGGCGCCATCGCCGAAGATGAAGCCGCGGTCGAGCACCGACACGGTGGCCTCGCGCAGCGGCAGCAGGCGCCCATTCAGATGGCACAGGGTGGCGGGCAGTTCGGTCATGGCGATCCTCGCGCGGCGTCCGGGTGAACGCGGTGGATCAGATTAGCCCAAGTGGCCGCCGGATCATTTGATCCACAGACGGATCGCATCCCAGGCGCGGCCGAAGATGCCGGCCTCGGGCACTGCTTCCATCACCACCAGCGGCACGCTGGCCACCTTGGTGCCGGCGGCGGTGCTCACGTCCAGCGACCCCACGCGCTGGCCCTTGGCCAAGGGCGCCACCAGCGGATCGGTGCGCTGCACCACGGTCTTGAGCTTGTCGCCTTCGCCCTTGGGCACGGCCACCACCATGCCCTGGGCCGCGCCCAGCGCGGCGGTGGGGGTCTTGCCCTTCCACACCGGCACGGTGGCGGCGGCCTTGCCGGGCTCGAACAGGCGCACCGCGTCCCAGGCCGTCCAGCCCCAGTTCAGCAGCTTGTGGCTTTCGCTGGCGCGGGCCTCGCGCGAGGCCGTGCCCAGCACCACGCTGACCAGGCGGCGCTTGCCATTGGCCATGTCGCGCTGGGCGCTGGCGATCAGGCAGTAGCCGGCGGCATCGGTGTAGCCGGTCTTCATGCCGTCGACCGTAGGGTCGCGGCCCAGCAGCATGTTGCGGTTGTCCTGCTTGATGTTGTTGTAGCTGTAATTGCGCTGCGCGTAGTAGGCGGCGTACTGCTCGGGAAAGTCGCGCACGATGCGCGAGGCGATGATCGCCAGATCACGCGCGCTGCTGTGATGGCCGGGCTCGGTGAGGCCGGTGACGTTCTTGAACTGCGTGTTCTTCAGGCCCCAGGCCTGGGCCTGGCGGTTCATCATCGCCACGAACTGGTCGAGCGTGCCGCCCACGCCTTCGGCCAGCGCCACCGCGGCGTCATTGCCCGAGACGATGATCATGCCGCGCAGCAGCTCGTCCACCGTGGGCGTCATCGTGGTGTCGATGAACATCAGCGAGCCGCCGCCCTTGCGCTCGTTCCAGGCGCGCACCGACACCGGCAGGGTCTGGGTCAGCGCCAGCTTCTTGGCCTTGATCGCATCAAAGGCCAGCCAGGCGGTCATCAGCTTGGTCAGCGAGGCGGGGTCCACACGCGCATCGGCATCGCGCTCGCCCAGCACCTGGTCGGCCGTCACATCCAGCAGCAGCCAGCTCCGGGCGGCCACCTCGGGTGGCGGCGGGGTCTGGGCCAGGGCGGCAACCATGCTGGCAGCGCACAGCACGAAGGCAATCAGTCGTTTCATCGGGATCCGGAAAAAAGAGGAATGAAAGAGAGCCGGTCCAGCGCTCAGTTCACAAGGCGCAAAGAAACCGTCGCGAGCGGGCGCAGGGTGGTTCGCGCAACGCAGCCGTACACCCGTACGGCGAATCGCGCAGGACCGCCATGCGCTCGCGCAGCAGGTTCATTCACGCCTTGTCAGCGCAGCGCCTGCACCAGCACGGTCTTCAGCAGCGTCAGCTGGCCGTGGAAGAAATGGCCCACGCCGGGCAGCACGGTGACCGGCAGGGCCTGCGGCCGCGCCCAGTCGAAGCTGGCCTGCAGCGGCACCACCTCGTCGGCCTCGCCATGCACCACCACGGTGTCGGCCGGCACGGCGGGCAGCTGGAAGCGGCTGGTGGCCGGGCCCACCAGCACCAGGCGCGAGGCCGGCGTGGGGCCTTCAGCCAGGCGGGCGGCCGCCTGCGCCGCGCAGTAGCTGCCGAACGAGAAGCCGGCCAGCCACAGCGGCCGCGCCGCGTCGCGGTGGGCGGCCACCACGGCCAGCGCATCGTCGGTTTCGCCACGGCCTTCGTCGTAGTGGCCGGCCGATGCGCCCACGCCGCGGAAGTTGAAACGCACGGCGCGAAAGCCGAGTTGCAGCACCGCGCGGGCGATGGTCTGCACCACCTTGTTGTCCATGGTGCCGCCGTGCAGCGGGTGCGGGTGGCAGATCACCGCCACGCCGCGCGGCACGCCGTCCAGCAAGGCCTCGGCCGCCGGCTCGTCGATGGCGCAGGCCAGCGCGCCTGCCGGGCCGGCAACGCTCAGCAACTGGGTGTCGCGGTTCATGGCCGGGGACAGCGCGGGCTCAGCGCCCCACGTCGGCCGGCAGCACCAGGCGCTCGACGATCTGGCCGTTTTTCAGGTGCGACTCGACGATCTCGTCGATGTCGGCGTTGTCGACAAAGGTGTACCAGACCGCCTCGGGGTAGACCACGGCCACCGGGCCGCCGGCACAGCGGTCTAGGCAGCCGGCCTTGTTCACGCGCACGCCACCGGGGCCGGCCAGGCCCTCGGCCTTGACCCTGGCCTTGCAGTGCTCGAAGGCGGCCTGCGCACCCAGCGGTGCACAGCAGGCCTCGCCGTTGCTGCGCTGGTTCTGGCAGATGAACAGGTGGTGGCGGTAATAGCTCATGCCGCGATTCTAGGGTTGCCCCCAGGGCGCCCGCGACAAGCCGTCCGATCAGGCGCTTGGATCAGCCCCGCGGCGATGCGCCCAGGCGCGCCAGCAGCCAGGCCAGCGCCGCATAGGGCCACAGCCAGCCCAGCCACTGCGCCAGGCCATGGAAGCGGATGAACTGCCCCTGCTCCCAGCCCTGCAGGCTTTGCGCGAAATACGGGTCGCTGGGCGCCTGGTGCACCAGCATCACCAGGCCGGTGAGCACCACCAGTGCCAGCGCGGCGGCTGCGCGTGCGCCCAGCCAGCCCAGCGCCAGTGCCAGGCCCAGGCCTGCCAGCAGCGGCACCAGGGTGTCGGGCGTGGCCCAGGCCAGCGCATGGTCGGGGCCGAAGTTCAGCGCGGTGGACAGCGTGGTGGCGCCGGCGGAAAACAGCGCCGCGCCGAGCGCCAGGCCCAGGCGGCGCCAGCCCCGGCGCGAGGCGGCAAACGCCAGCAGACAGGGCGCAAGCAGGCCCAGCGACACCGCCAGGCCCTCGGCCAGCGGCGAGAGCCGGTCGCTGGGCGTGGGGGCTGAATCCAGCCAGGTGGCCATCGGTTCGGCCCAGGGCACACCGGCCAGCAGCGCCAGGCACCATTCACGCAAGGCCCCGCCCACCTGGCCCAGGCCCAGCGGCACCGGTGTGGGAAACAGCAGCGCCACCGGCCACAGCAGCAGCAGCGCCACCGCACCCGACTGTCCGCGCTCCAGCCAGCGCTCGCGCGTGGCCTGCCAGCCGCGCAGCAGGCCCAGCATGTCGGCCAGCACCGCCAGCAAGGCGCCCGCGGCGGCCCCGGCAGCGTTCAGCGTCCAGTCCAGCAGCGACGGCACGCGCTGTGGCAGCAGGTGCTGCAGCACCTCCAGCAGGTACGACAGCGCGGCCCCGGCCAGCACGCCAAGGGCCAGCGCCGACCAGCGGCCGCCGCCATGGCGCAAGCGCGCCAGCGCCACCAGCAGGCCCAGCGGCAGATAGCCCCCCAGGTTGCTGGTGATGTCGAAGGGGATGAAGTAGCGCGGCCAGGGCAGGCGCAGCGTGTCCAGCGCCGTCAGCGCCGCCGGCCAGCGCCAGCCGTCGAACGGAAACAGGCTGGCGTAGACGACGGTGGCCGCCCAGGCCAGCGCCAGCGGCACCGCGGTGCTGACATGGCGGCCGCGCAAACTGCCCGGGGCACTGGCTGCCGGCATGAAGCCTTACCCAGCCAGCGGGCGCTGCAGAACCCGCCCTGACAAGGCCCTTGCCGGCCCCGGGGCACGCGCCCCAGGCGCTTCGGAACGCGACATGTCAGAACGGCCGCACCACCGCCAGCACCACGATGGCGGCAAACAGCAGCACCGTCAGCTCGTTGAACACGCGGTACCAGCGATGGCTGCGGCGGTTGGCCAGCGCCTCGAACTGGCGCAGGTGCGCGCGGCACACATGCTGGTAGCCAATGGCGCCCAGCACCAGCACCAGCTTGGCATGCAGCCAGTACTGCCCGGCCAGGCGCTGCACGCCAAAGCCCAGCCACAGCCACACGCCCAGCAGCAGCGCGGCAACCATCAGCAGGTTGGAGAAGCGGTAGAGCTTGCGCCCCATCAGCAGCAGGCGCTCGCGTTCGGCGTGGCTGTCGGGCGGCACCATCGCCAGGTTGACGAAGATGCGGGGCAGGTAGAACAGGCCGGCAAACCAGCTGGCCACGAACACGATGTGGAAGGCCTTGACCCAGAGCAGCGCGGAACTCATCGGGCCATTATGGCGGCCGGAAAAAAAGAACCCCGGCCATGGGCCGGGGTGGCAAGCCTTGTCATTGCGTTCAACGCCAAGGCACCTGCTCAGGGAGGAAAAGCAGGGAGCCGGGGCCTCGCAGCCCTGACCCGCTTTCAATATTAGCAAATTCATGACACATGCCAAGCACCCAGCACAGAAAAGTTCGTGCGATCTGCACGAGGCCCTGCCATGCCCCCGGCTGCAGCGCCGGCCGGGCCGGGCCTGATTTGCCGCTACGCTTGCCGGTTCGACACGATCAGCCAGGAGCGCCCCATGCACACCCCGCCGCCGTTTCCGGCCAGCCGCCCGCGCCGTCTGCGCCGCGACGCCTTCACCCGCGAGATGGTGCGCGAGCATCGCCTGCATCCGTCGGACCTGATCTACCCGGTGTTCATCCTGGACGGCGAGAACCAGGTGCAGGACGTGGCCAGCATGCCAGGCGTGCAGCGCCTGTCGATCGACCGCCTGCTGGGCGTGGCCGAGCAGTGCGTGGGCCTGGGCGTGCCGGTGATCGCGCTGTTTCCGGTGATCGACCCGGCGCTGAAGACGCCCGACGGCATCGAGGCCACCAACCCCGACGGCCTGGTGCCGCGCGCCGTGCGTGCGCTGAAGAGCCGCTTTCCGCAGCTGGGCGTGCTGACCGACGTGGCGCTCGACCCCTTCACCAGCCATGGCCAGGACGGCCTGCTGGATGACAGCGGCTACATCCTCAACGACCCCACCGTGGCGGTGCTGACGAAGCAGGCCCTGGTGCAGGCCGGCGCCGGCGTGGACATCGTGGCGCCCAGCGACATGATGGACGGGCGCATCGGCGCCATCCGCGGCGCGCTGGAGGCCGGCGGCCACATCCACACCCGCATCATGGCCTACAGCGCCAAGTACGCCAGCGCCTTCTACGGCCCCTTCCGCGACGCCGTGGGCTCGGCGTCCAACCTGGGCAAGGCCGACAAGAAGGTCTACCAGATGGACCCGGGCA
>CAYPDO010000326.1:0-5739 GCA_964409495.1 uncultured Bordetella sp. | reverse complement strand
CTCCGCCGGTCCACTGGCGCGGCCCCCTGGGGGGAGGCGGCCGCCAGGCCGCTTCGGGGGGGGTTACTGGTACCCCTTGGGAAAGGGATCGGGCTTGATCAGCTCCGGTGATTCCGACACCACCTTGAACGTGGCATCGGGCATGCCCATCGCGATGCGGCTCTTGCTCCACAGGTGGTGGTTCTTGTCGAGCTTCACATAGCCCTCGGGCGCGGTCTTCAGCTCGATGCCGGTCTCGCTGGCGGCCACCACCTTGTCCACGTCAAAGCTGCCGGCCTTCTCCACCGCCGCCTTCCACAGCCAGGGGCCCAGGTAGCCGGCCTGGGTCACGTCGCCGATCACCGCATCCTTGCCGTACTTGGCCTTGAAGGCCGCCACGAAGGCCTTGTTGTTGGCGTTGTCCAGGCTCTGGAAGTACTTCATCGACGAGTAGAAGCCGGCAAAGTTTTCGCCGCCCACGCCGGTCATCTCGTCTTCGGTGACCGACAGCGTCAGCAGCAGCTGCTTGTCACCGGTGATGCCGGCGGCCTTCAGCGCCTTGTAGAAGGCCACGTTGCTGCCACCCACCACGGCGGTGAAGATGCAGTCGGGCTTCTGCACCTTGATCTTGTTCATCAATGAACCGAAGTTGGTGCTGCCCAGCGGGTAGTACTCCTCGCCGACCACCTTGCCCTTCTGGAAGTTCTCGATGTGCTTGCGCGCGATCTTCATCGAGGTGCGCGGCCAGATGTAGTCGCTGCCGATCAGGAAGAAGCTCTTGGCCTTCTTCTCCTTTTGCGCCCAGTCCAGGCCGTACAGGATCTGCTGCGTGGCCTCCTGGCCGGTGTAGATCACGTTCTTGCTCTGCTCCAGGCCTTCATAGAAGGTGGGGTAGTACAGCAGGCCGTTCTCTTTTTCAAACACCGGCAGCACGGCCTTGCGCGAGGCGCTGGTCCAGCAGCCGAACACCGCCGCCACCTTGTCGTTGACGAGCAGCTTCTTGCTCTTCTCGGCAAAGGTGGGCCAGTCGCTGGCGCCGTCTTCCTTGATGACCTTGATCTTGCGGCCCAGGATGCCGCCCATGGCGTTGATCTGGTCGATGGCCAGTTGCTCGGCCTGGATCGAGCCGGTCTCGCTGATGGCCATGGTGCCGGTGGCCGAGTGCAGCTGGCCCACGATCACCTCGGTGTCGGTGACGGCCAGCTTGGTGGTGTTGACCTTGGCGGTGGGGAACTGCTGGGCCGCGGCCCAGGCCGGCACGCCGGCCAGCGGCAGCGCGGCGGCGCCCTGCAGCAGCTTGCGGCGCTGGGCCGACTTCAGATCTTCTTCACGTTGCGACACGGGCTCTTCTCCTGACGGTGGACAAACAGGGGCGCCAGGCACCATCACAGGGCGTGCGGTGGCTCGGGCGGCATGGATGCAACGGTAGGTGCGGGCGTGCGCAGGCCGAATACGTCATTCAACGCAGTGCCGGCGCTGGGACTGTTTCTTGCAACTGGCTAAGGTGCTGCCCCACACCAGCGCAAGGACCCCGGCCTTGGCCATCGCCCAGCAGAAGATCTTCCGCATCCGCCGCGACTACAACAGCTGGGTCGCCAACGAGACGCTGGAGGACTACGCGCTGCGCTACACCCCGCGCCACTTCCGCAAGTGGAGCGAGGCGCGCGTGGCCAACACCGCCTTCGGCGCCACCAGCTTCCTGGCGCTGGAGGCCATCGGCGGCGCCATCGCGCTGAGCTACGGCTTCACCAACGCGCTGTGGGCCATCCTGGTGGTGGGGCTGATCACCTTCCTCACCGGCCTGCCGATCAGCGTGTATGCCGCGCGCTACGGTCTCGACATGGACCTGCTGACCCGCGGCGCCGGCTTCGGCTACCTGGGCAGCACCCTCACCTCGCTGGTGTATGCCAGCTTCACCTTCATCTTCTTCGCGCTCGAGGCCGCCATCCTGGCGCTGGCGCTGCAGATGGCCACCGACTGGCCGCTGCCGCTGTGCTACCTGGTCTCGTCACTCGGCGTGGTGCCGCTGGTGATGCACGGCATCACGCTGATCAGCCGGCTGCAGCTGTGGACGCAGCCGCTGTGGATCGCGCTGTTCGTGCTGCCCTATGGCTTCGTGGCCTGGAAGGAGCCCGAGCGCTTTGCCGAGTTCACCAGCCTGGCCGGGCGCGTGTCGGGCAGTGCCGGCTTCGATGCGGTGATGTTCGGCGCCGCGGCCACGGTGGCCTTCTCGCTGGTGGTGCAGATCGGCGAGCAGGTGGACTACCTGCGCTTCCTGCCCGAGAAGACGCCCGAGAACGCGCGCCGCTGGTGGACGGCCGTGCTGGTGGCCGGGCCGGGCTGGATCGTGCCCGGCATGCTGAAGATGCTGGGCGGTGCCTTCCTGGCCTTTCTGGTGCTGCAGCAGCAGCTGCCCGTGGACAAGGCGGTCGACCCCACGCAGATGTACCTGGCGGGCTTCGCCTATGTGCTGCCCACGCCCGGCTGGGTGCTGGCGGCCACGGTGCTGTTCGTCATCGTCTCGCAGGTCAAGATCAACCTCACCAACGCCTATGCCGGCTCGCTGGCCTGGAGCAACTTCTTCGCCCGGCTCACCCACAGCCACCCGGGGCGGGTGGTGTGGCTGGTGTTCAACGTGGCGATCGCCGTGCTGCTGATGACACTCGGCGTGTTCGAGGCGCTCGAGCATGTGCTGGGCCTGTACAGCAACGTGGCCATCGCCTGGGTGGGCGCGCTGGTGGCCGACCTGGTGATCAACAAGCCGCTGGGCTGGAGCCCGAAGCACATCGAGTTCCGCCGCGCGTACCTCTACGACATCAACCCGGTGGGCCTGGGCGCCATGCTCAGCGCGGCCACGCTGGCGGTGGTGGCCTATGCCGGCATGTTCGGCGTGCTGGCCCAGGCCTATGCGCCCTTCATCGCACTGCTGGCGGCGATGCTGATCTCGCCGCTGCTGGCCTGGTGGACGAAGGGCCGCTACTACCTGGCGCGGCACGAGGCGCCGGTGTGGCGCCCGGGTGAGACCGTCACCTGCTCGGTGTGCGAGAACCCGTTCGAATCCGACGACATGGCCTGGTGTCCGGCCTATGGCGCGCCGATCTGCTCGCTGTGCTGCACGCTGGAATCGCGCTGCCATGACCGCTGCAAGAGCGACGCCCGCACCGCCGAGCAGGTGCATGCCGCGCTGGTGGCCCTGCTGCCGCCCCGGCTGGCGCGGCGCATCAACTTCCGCGTGGCGCATTACCTGGTGGTCAGCGTCTCGCTGCTGGCGCTGATGGCGGTGATCCTGGCCGTGGTGTGGGCCCAGCAGTCGGGCGTGGATGCGGCCGTGGGCGAGGCGCTGCGCACGCCCTTCCTGAAGGCTTTTGCGCTGCTGAGCCTGGCCGCCGCGGTGGGCGCCTGGTGGATGGTGCTGGGCAGCGAAAGCCGGCACATGGCCGAGGACGAATCCAGCCGCCAGAACCAGCTGCTGCTGCGCGAGATCGAGGCCCACCGCCGCACCGATGCCGCGCTGCAGGCGGCCAAGGAGCTGGCCGAATCGGCCAACCAGGCCAAGACCCGCTACGTGGCCGGCATCACCCACGAGCTGCGCACGCCGCTCAACAGCATCCTGGGCTATGCGCAGATCCTGCTGAAGGACGAGCGCGTGGCCGACGAGCCGCGCCGCGCCGTGGCCACCATCCACCGCAGCGGCGAGCACCTGCATGCGCTGATCGACGGCCTGCTCGATCTGGCACGCATCGAGGCCGGGCGCCTGCGGCTTGACCCGGCGCCACTGCCGATGCGCGAGTTCCTCGACGACCTGGTGCGCATGGTGCAGCCCCAGGCCGCGGCCAAGCGCCTGCAGTTCACGCTGGAAACCGAGGGCCGCGTGCCGGCCTACATCCGCGCCGATGCCAAGCGCCTGCGCCAGATCCTGATCAACCTGCTCGGCAATGCGGTGCGCTTCACGGATCAAGGCCGCATCACGCTGCGCCTGGACCACACGCGCGAGGTGGCGCGGCTGCAGGTCATCGACACCGGCATCGGCATCGCCGCTCAGGATCTCGAGCGCATCTTCATGCCCTTCGAGCGCGGCAGCGCCGGCCGCCGCAGCGGCGATCCCGGCACCGGCCTGGGCCTGACCATCACGCACCTGCTCACCCAGCTGATGGGCGGCGAGATCACCGTGGAAAGCACGCCCGGCGTGGGCAGCACCTTCACCGTGCGCCTGTACCTCAGCGAGATGGCCGCGCCGCCGGCCCGCGACCCCGCCGCGCCCACGCCGCACCGGCCGGTCACCGGCTACATCGGTGCGCGCCGCAGCCTGCTGGTGGTGGACGACCATCCCACCCAGCGCCAGATGCTGGCCGGCATGCTGCTGCCGCTGGGCTTCCAGATCCGCGAGGCCGGCACCGGCCATGAATGCCTGGAAAGCGTGCTGCACGATGTGCCCGATGCCGTGCTGCTGGACATCACGATGGACGACATGGACGGCTGGGACACCGCGCGCCGGCTGCGCGCCGGCAGCCTGTCGGGCCGGCCCGATGTGCCGATCATCATGGTCTCGGCCAATGCCTTCGAGAACCGGCCCGACAAGCTGGCCGAGGTGGGCGCGCAGGCCTTCGTCGACAAGCCGGTGATCGAGCGCGAGCTGCTGGCCGCGCTGCAAAAGCACCTGCAGCTCGAATGGGTGGCCGAGCTCACCGTGCCCGGCTGGGCGCCACCCGAGCCGCCGCCGCCCGCCGCCACCGCACTGCCCGACGACTACGCCGCCACCCTCACCCGCCTGGCGCGCCTGGGCCATGCGCAGGGCCTGCAGCAGGCGCTGGCGCAGCTGGCCAGCACGCACCCGGCCTGCGCCGCCCAGGCCGCGGCACTGCGCACGCTGGTGGAGCGTTTCGACTTCCCGGCGCTGCTGGCGGCGCTGGCTGCGGCGCGCGAGGAGCCGGCATGAGCATCGTCCTGCTGGTGGACGACCAGCCGCAGACGCTGGGCGCGCTGGCCCAGGCGCTGGAGGCCGAGGGCAGCACGGTGCTGGTGGCCCACAGCGGCGAGGCCGCGCTGCAGCGCCTGGACCTGGTGACGCCCGACGCCATCCTGATGGATGCGCTGATGCCCGGCCTGTCGGGCTTCGAGACCTGCCGCGCGATCAAGGCCCACCCGGCCTGGCAGCACATCCCGATCATCTTCATGACCGGGCTGTCGGAAACCGCGCACATCGTCGAGGGCTTCGATGCCGGTGGTGTGGACTACGTGGTCAAGCCGGTGCGCGCGCAGGAGGTGCAGGTGCGCCTGGCCACCCACATGCGCAATGCCCGCGCGGTGCGCCTGGCGCGCGAGGCGGTGGATGTGGGTGGCCATGGCGTGCTGGTGGTGGATGGCCGCGGCCGCCTGGCCTGGCAATCGCCGCAGGCCCAGCGCTGGCTGGCCGAGGCCTTTGGTGGCGCCGGCAGCGTCCCGCCAGACAGCGCCAGCGCGGCCGCGCGCTGGCTGGCCGGGGCCGGCCCGCTGGACGAGGCGGCGCCACCGCCGCTGCTGCGCCGGCCGCTGCCCGATGGCCGCGTGCTGGTGGCGCGCCGCCTGGGCGACATCGGCATGGGCGAGGCCATGTGGCTGCTGGGCCCGCAGGCCACCGGCGAGGCCGCGCCCTCGCGCCTGGCCAGCGCCGCGCTCACGCCGCGCGAGACCGAGGTGCTGTCGTGGGTGGCCAAGGGCAAGACCAACCGCGATGTGGCCGACATCCTGGGCATGAGCCCGCGCACCGTGAACAAGCACCTC
>CAYPDO010000325.1:0-5739 GCA_964409495.1 uncultured Bordetella sp. | reverse complement strand
GTGCGGCCAGCGCCGCCGCCACGCCCGGCGATGCGGCGCCGGCCCTGGCGGCCTACCGCAAGGCGCTGGCGCTGGATGCCAAGCTGCTGGGCGCGCACCTGGCCATCATCAATGCGCTGCTCGCCCGGCGCGACCTCGACGGCGCCGCCCAGCAATGGGCCGCGCTCGACAAGGTGGCGCACAACCAGCCGCAGACGCTGTTCTACGAGGCCGTGCTGGCCGACAGCCGCGCCGACCACAAGCGCGTGCGCGAAATCACCCAGCAGCTGCTGCGCGGCGCGCCCGAGAACCCGCGCATCCTGTTGCTGGCCGGCCAGGCCGAGCTGAAGCTGGGCGCCACCGCCCAGGCCGAGGCGCTGCTCGGCAAGGCGGTGCAGCTGTATCCCAAGGCCGCGGCGCCGCGCCGCCTGCTGGCCAGCGCCCAGCTGCGCAGCGGCCAGGCCGACAAGGCCCTGCTCACCCTCAAGCCGCTGGCCGAGGCCAACCCGCCCGATGCCGAGGCCCTGGCCCTGCAGGCCCAGGCGCACCTGATGAAGGGCGACAGCAAGGCCGCCGAGGCCGAGTTCGCGCGCGCCGGCAAGCTGCGCCCCGACGACACCCGGCTGCAGACGGCGCTGGCCGTCACCCAGCTGTCCAAGGGCCAGGACAGCGCCGGCTTTGCTGCGCTGGAAGACATCGCCGCCAAGGACAAGGGCAGCTCGGCCGACCTCACGCTGATCAGCGCGCGCATGCGCCGCAACGACATCGCCGGCGCACTGAAGGCGGTGGACGCGCTGGCCGCCAAGATGCCCAAGGAGCCGCTGCCCGAGCAGCTGCGCGGGCGCATCGCGCTGCAGGCCAAGGATCTGCCGGGCGCGCGCAAGCACTTCGAGGCGGCGCTGGCCAAGCAGGGCGACTACCTGCCCGCCGTGTCGGGCCTGGCCATGCTGGACCTGGCCGAGAAGAAGCCCGACGCCGCCCGCGCGCGCTTCACCCAGGTGCTCGAGCGCAACCCCAAGCATGCCGGCGCGATGCTGGCGCTGGCCGAGATCAACCAGCGCAGCGGCGGCAAGCCCGAAGACACGCTGAAGTGGCTGGACGACGCCGTGAAGGCCGACCCCACCGACCTGCGCGCCCGCGTGCTGCAGATCGAGCACCACCTGGCGCAGCGCGACACCACGCGCGCGCTGGCCGCCGCGCAGGCCGCCACCAGCGCGCTGCCCGACAACCCCGAGCTGCTGGACCGCCTGGGCCGCGTGCAGCTGCTGGCGCGCGAGGCGCAGCAGGCCGTGGCCACCTTCGGCAAGCTGGCGCAGCTGATGCCGCAGTCGCCGATGCCGCAGCTGCGCCTGGCCGATGCCCACACCGCCGCCAAGAACCCCGCCGCCGCCGCCGCCGCAGTGCGCCGCGCACAGGAGATCGCGCCCGATGCGCCGCAGGTGCAGCAGGCCGCCCTGCTGCTGGCGCTGAGCGAGGGCAAGACCGAACAGGCCCTGGCCCTGGCGCGCAAGGTGCAGGCCCAGCGCCCGGATGACGCGGCCGGCTTCGTCGCCGAAGGCGATCTGGCCCTGCGCGCCAGGCAGTACGACAACGCCATCGCGGCCTACCGCAAGGCCATGGCCAAGAAGCAGCCCGGTGAAGCGGCCCAGCGCCTGCACCTGGCGCTCAACGCCGCCGGCAAGAAGGCCGAGGCCGACAAGCTGGCCACCGAGTGGCGCGCCGCGCACCCCGATGACCTGGGCTTCGTGCTGCACCTGGGCGATGCGGCGATGGCTGGCAACGACCTGCCCAAGGCCGAGCAGTTCTACCGCGCGGTGATCGACAAGCAGCCCAACCAGGCCGTGGCCATCAACAACCTGGCCTATGCGCTGGCGGCGCAAAAGAAGCCCGGCGGCGTGGCCATGGCCGAGCGGGCGCTGAAGCTGGTGCCCGAGGCCCCGGCCATGCTGGACACGCTGGCCTTCGCACTGGCCGCCGAGGGCCAGCTGCCCAAGGCGCTGGAGGTGCAGACCCGGGTGGTGGGCCTGGCGCCCGACACGCACAACTTCCGCCTGCAGCTGGCCCGCCTGCTGCTGCAAAAGGGCGACAAGCCGGCCGCGCGGCTTGAGCTCGACAAGCTGGCCAGGCTGGGCGCGGCGTTTCCGCGCCAGGCCGAGGTGGCCGAGCTGCTGAAGCAGGCCGGCACCTGAGTCTGGCCCCCACGTCGCTACGCTCCTGCCCCCCAGGGGGCGCTCAGTCCCTTGGGGCGGCCCGGCGGGACTGAGGCCTCTCGCCCCACGGGGCGGAGGCCTACACCCCCAGCAGCTGGTGCAGGCTCTCGGTGTCCTCGGCCAGCCGGGCCGAGGGGCCGGCCAGCACGATGCGGCCCTTTTCCATCACCACCGCCTGGTCGGTGTGGGCCAGCACCATGCGCGCGTTGCGGTCGACGATCAGCGTGCTGATGCCGCTGTCGCGGATCAGCGCGATGACGCGCCAGATCTCGGCCACCACCAGCGGCGCCAGGCCCTCGGTGGCTTCGTCCAGGATCATCAGCAGCGGGTTGGTCATCAGCGCGCGGCCGATCGACAGCATCTGCTGCTCGCCGCCGCTGAGCTGCTGGCCACCATGGCCCAGGCGCTCGGCCAGGCGCGGAAAGGTGGCCAGCACGCGCTCATACGTCCAGTCGCGCTGGCCGTTGACGCCGGCGCGCGCGCTCATCACCAGGTTCTCGCGCACGCTCAGGTTGGGAAAGATGCCGCGGCCCTCGGGCACATAGCCGATGCCGCGCCGCGCCATGCGCTCGGGCACCTGGCCGGTGCAGTCCTGGCCCTGCCAGCGCACGCTGCCCCCGCGCGGTTTCACATAGCCCATCAGGCTGCGGATCAGCGTGGTCTTGCCCATGCCGTTGCGGCCCATCAGGCCCAGCGCGGTGCCGGCCGGCAGCGACACATCCACGCCACGCAGGATGTGACTGTCACCCAGATAGGTGTGCAGGCCCGCAACCTGCAGCAGCGGGGCCTGGGCGTCTGCGGCGCTCAATGCTGGTCTCCGAGATACGCGATCTGCACCTGGCGGTCGCTGCGGATGGCGTCCGGCGTGCCGCTGGCGATCACCTGGCCGTTGACCATCACCGTGATGCGCTCGGCAATGCGGAACACCGCGTCCATGTCGTGCTCCACCAGCGCGATGGCATGGCCGGGCTTCAGGCGCGCCAGCAGGGCCAGCATGCGCTCGGTTTCTTCGGCGCCCATGCCGGCCAGCGGCTCATCGAGCAGCAGCACGCGCGGGCGCGTGGCCAGGCACATGGCGATCTCGAGCTGGCGCTTGGCGCCGTGGCTCAGTGTGCCGGCCGGCCGCTGCGCGGCTTCGGCCAGGCCGGCGGCTTGCAGGGCCTCGTGCGCGATGGCGCCGCTGGCGGCGCAGGCGGAAGCCGATTGCCACAGCGCCCAGGGCCGGGCATGAGCCGCCTGGGCGCACAGGCGTGCGTTCTCGAACACCGTGAACTCCGGGAAGATGGTGGTGCGCTGGTAGCTGCGGCCCACGCCGGCGCGGGCGCGCCTGGGCTGCGGCATCGCGGTGATGTCGCGGCCGTGCAGTTCGATGCGGCCGGCGCTGGCCGGCATCTCGCCCGACAGCATGTTGATCAGCGTGCTCTTGCCGGCGCCGTTGGTGCCGATCACCGCATGTACCTCGCCGACGCGGAAATCCAGCGACACGTCGTTGACCGCGGCCAGGCCGCCGAAGCGGCGGGTCAGGCCCTGGCAGCGCAAGAGAACCTCGCTCATGCCCGGCCTTTCTGGCGTTGCGCCAAGCCGATCAGGCCCTTGGGCATCAGCGCCACGCAGGCCATCACCGCCAGGCCCAGCGTGAGCTGCCAGCGCTCGGCCAGCACGGGGCCCACCAGGGCCGGCGTGGACAGCGCCTCTTTCAGCAGCACAAAGCTGATGGCGCCGATGACCGCGCCGCGCAGGTGGCCCAGGCCGCCCAGGATGATGACCAGCAGCACCGCGCCGCTCTCGTGCCAGCTGAGCATCTCGGGGTTCACGAAGCCGTCTTTCGCGGCCACCAGAAAGCCGGCCAGCCCGGCCAGCATGCCGGCCACGACGAAGGCCGCCCACTTGTACAGCGTGGTGGCAAAGCCGGCCGCGCGCATGCGCTGCTCGTTGACGCGGATGCCGGCCAGCGCATGGCCGAAGCGTGAGCGGCGGATCAGCGCCAGCACGGCATAGGTGGCCACCAGCGCGGCCAGCGCCAGCCAGTACATGCTGCGCTTGTCGTCGAGGTTCAGCAGTTCCTGCCCGCCCAGCGCCAGCAGCGGGCGCACGTTCAGGTAGATGCCGTCGGTGCCGCCGCCGGCCTTGGTGTCGTGCACCACGAAGTAGGCCATCTGCGCAAAGGCCAGCGTCACCATGATGAAGTACACGCCCTTGGTGCGCAGGCTCAGGGCGCCCACGGCCGCGGCATACACACCGGCCGCGCCCATGGCCGCGGGCAGCAGCCACAGCACATTGCCGGCCTCGAACTCGGGCGAGAGCTTCACGGTGGCATAGGCGCCGATGCCGTAGAACGCGGCATGGCCCAGGCTGACCAGGCCGGTGGTGCCCACCAGCAGTTCCAGGCTCAAGGCAAACACGGCCAGCACCATCACGCGCAGCACCAGGTCTTGCAGATAGGGGCTCAGCACGGCGGGCAGGGCGGCCAGTGCCAGCGCGGCGAGCAGCGGCAGCCAGCGGTTCAAGGCGGCCATCTCAGGCCCGCCCGGCCGCCCGAAGGGCCTGACGCGCCCCCTCGGGGGGCAGTGAACGAAGTGAACGTGGGGGCTTCATCTCAGTAGCCCTTCTTCATCAGGCCCTCGGGTCGCCACACCAGGATCAGCGCCATCAGCAGGTACACGCCGATGCCGCTGAGCTCGGCGAAGAACACCTTGCCGAAGGTGTCCACCAGGCCCACCAGCAGCGCCGCGATCAGCGCGCCGGGGATCGAGCCGATGCCGCCGATGACCACCACCACGAAGCACACGATCAGCACATGGCCGCCCATGCCGGGGTACACGCTGCTCATCGGCGCGGCAATCATGCCGGCCAGCGCGGCCAGCGCCACGCCGCCAGCAAACACCGTGCGGTACAGCCGCGTGATCGGGATGCCCAGGCCGCGCACCATGTCGCGGTTGCTGGCGCCGGCGCGGATCATCATGCCCAGCCGCGTGCGGTTCACCGTGAACCACAGCGCCGCGCCGATCAGCAGGCAGGCGGCCGACGCGAACAGGCGGTAGACCGGATAGGTCATCAGCTCGCCCAGGGCCACGGTGCCGGCCAGCCAGTCGGGCGCCTTGACGCCGTGCACGTCATTGCCCACCAGCATCGAGCGCAGCTCCTCGAACACCAGGATCAGCGCCCAGGTCATCAGCACCTGCTGCAGGTGGTCACGCTGGTACAGGTAGCTGAAGAAGGCCCATTCCAGCAGGTAGCCGAACAGCGCCGCCAGCAGCGTGCCGCACACCAGCATCAGCACGAAGTGCTGGCCGAACAGCGGCGACAGGCTGAACGCCAGGTAGGCGCCCAGCATGTAGAAGCTGCCATGCGCGAGGTTGATCACGCCCATGATGCCGAAGATCAGCGTCAGCCCCGAGGCGACGAGAAACAGCAGCAGGCCGTACTGCACGGCGTTCAGGCATTGGACGGCGAAGGTGGCGAGGTCCACGGGCGCGCAGCAGGTAGAAGTGAGGTGATCGAACCAAGCGGCCGCCGCGGATCCGGCTCCGCCGGTCCGCTGGCGGCGCCC
>CAYPDO010000324.1:0-5748 GCA_964409495.1 uncultured Bordetella sp. | reverse complement strand
TGGCCGAGGTGGGCGTGGGGCCGAACTGGGAACAGGCGCACTGACGCAGGGCGTGCGCCTTCGGCAGGCGGCACGCGCCCGCCCAGGGCCGGGCCGCGATGCCGGAGGCCCGGCGGTGCACCCGGCTGCGTCACCGAACTGAAGCGCAGGCGTCACGCCACCGTCGCCAAGGGCGGCAATGCTCGCGCATCCGTCAACGCGGCTGCACATGCGCCGCGGGCGGGTGCACCGCATGCTGACGCGCTCCGATCCTCTGCCCTCGCCGAACACCCTGGCGCCGCGCACCGCCGGTGCGGGGCTCGCCGCCGCTGCGGCGCGGGCGGGCCGCTGGCTGCTGCCGCTGCTGCTGTTGGCGCTGGCTTGGTGGTGGCTGCTGCGCCATGCCGATTTCACGCAGGTGCTGGCCCAGGCCGCGCGCTTGCCGCCATGGGCCTGGGCGCTGGCCGCACTGGCCCTGCTGGGCGGCCATGGCTTGCGCGCCTGGCGGCTGCGCGACGAATGGCGGCACCATCGCCGCATCGGCTGGGCCGCCGCGCTGCGCCTGGTGCTGGCGCACAACGCGGCCGTGCTGCTGATGCCGCTGCGCACCGGCGAGGCCGGCTACCTGTGGCTGGTGCACCGCACCTGGGGCGTGGGCTGGCGCGAGGCCGCCCGCAGCCTGCTGTGGTGGCGTGTGCAGGATGCCACCGTGCTGCTGTTGCTCTCGCTGCTGCTGCTGCTGCCGCTGCTGTGGCCGGCCAGCCCCGCCGCGCGCACCGTGCTGGCGTTGTGCTGGCTGGTGGCGGCGGCCACGCTGGCGCCGCGCGCGCTGGCCGGGGTGGACCGGGTGCTGCTGCGGCGCCATCCCGGCGCGCCTGCCGGGCAGGCCGTCGGCGGCGCGGCCGAGGCTGCAGCATCGATGCCGGCCATGCCCTGCCGCCAGTGGCGCGAGCCGCGGGCCGGCTTCGGCATCGCGCTGGCCATCTGGAGCACCAAGGTGCTGGTGCTGGGCGCGCTGCTGGGCGCGCTCACCGGCCTGGCGCCCGAGGCGGCCTGGCGCGTGGCGCTGGGTGGTGAGCTGGGCGGCGTGATGCCGCTGCAGGGCCCGGCCGGCCTGGGCAACTATGAAGCCGGTGCCTGGCTGGCGGCGCCCGGGCCGCGTCTGCCGGCCGGCAGCGGCGCCACCCTGATCGCCGCGGTGCTGACCGTGCATGGCTTCAGCGTGGCGCTGGCGCTGACGGCGGCGGCGCTGGCGCAGCTGCTGCCTGGCGGGAGACCCCGATGAACACACTGACCCTCGCGCAGGATCTCGACACCATGGCCTGCGCGCCCAGCGCTGGCGGCCCGCTGCCGCCACACCGGCTGTCGGTGGTGGTGCCGATGTTCAATGAACTGGCCAACGCCGCCCCGCTGATCGATGCGGTGCAGGCCGCACTGTGCGCCTACCCGCAGCCTTGGGAACTGGTGCTGGTGGACGACGGCAGCACCGACGGCACCGGCCCGGCGCTGCAGCGCCATGCCGCCCGGGTGGGGCCGCATGTGCGCGTGCTGCGGCTGGCGCGCAACTTCCGCCAGACGGCGGCCATGCAGGCCGGGATCGACGCGGCGCGTGGTGATGTCATCGTCACGATGGACGGCGACCTGCAGAACGATCCGCGCGACATCCCGCTGCTGGTGGCCCGCCTGCTGGCCGACGACCTGGACCTGGTGGCCGGCTGGCGCCGCCAGCGGCAGGACGGCTTCGTGCTGCGCCGCCTGCCCTCGATGCTGGCCAACCGGCTGATCCGCCGGGTCAGCGGCCTGGCCTTCCAGGATCTGGGCTGCAGCCTGAAGGCCTTTCGCGCCCCGGTGCTGCGCCAGGTGCGGCTGTACGGCGAGATGCACCGCTTCATCCCGGCCTGGCTGGCCACCGTGACCGCGCCCGAGCGCATGGCCGAGGTGCCGGTGCGCCACCATGCGCGCCAGCAGGGCCAGTCCAAGTACGGCCTGTCGCGCAGCTTCCGCGTGGTGGTGGACCTGCTGGCGGTGCACTTCTTCCTGCGCTTCGGCACGCGGCCGGGGCACTTCTTCGGCGGCATCGGCCTGGTGGCGCTCACGCTGGGCGGGCTGATGCTGGCCTACCTGGGCGTGCTCAAGCTGCTGGGTGAATCGGTGGGCACGCGGCCGCTGCTGGCGCTGGGCTTTTTCTCGGTGATGGGCGGGCTGCAGTTCCTGACCACCGGCGTGCTGGCCGAACTGCTGATGCGGGTGTACTACGACGGCGGCCATGCGCGCCCCTACCACGCACGGCCCGCGGCCAGCCCGGCGCCCGACGAGGCCTGGCATGGCTGAGCAGGCGTTCGGCGCAGCGGCGCCGGCCTTGCATGCCAGGGCCCCGGCCGGTGTGGCGGCATGGCCGGGCGCGCGCCTGGCCTGGGCGCTGGGTGGCGGCCTGGCGCTGCTGCTGGCCCTGCGTGCGCTCAGCATGCTGGCCAGCGGCGCGGGCCTGCATGTGGACGAGGCGCAGTACTGGGACTGGTCGCGCCGGCTGCAGTGGGGCTACTGGTCCAAGCCGCCCGGCGTGGCGGCGCTGATTGCCGCCAGCACCGGGCTGTTGGGCGACGGCCTGCTGGGCGTGCGCCTGCTGGGCATGGCCTGCTGGCCGGCCAGCGCCGGCGTGCTGGCCCTGCTGGCCTGGCGCATCGGGGGGCGCGAACACGGCGCCGCGGCGGCGCTGTGGACGGCGGCGCTGTTTGCCGCCACGCCGGCCGCCGGCCTGCTGGGCCTGGTGGTCACGACCGACGGGCCGCTGATGCTGTGCTGGTCACTGGCCATGCTGGCCAGCTGGCACGCCGTGCAGGCCATGCAGGCGCCGGCCCGCGGGCTGCCGGGCGGGCTGGCCTGGGCCGCCACCGGGCTGGCACTCGGCCTGGGCCTGCTGGCCAAGTACACCGCGGCGGCCTTCGCGCTGGGCGTGCTGCCGCTGCTGTGGGGCGCGCTGGCCGCACCAGGCGCGCGGTCTGCCGTCTGGCGCGCGCTGGCCGGGCCGGCGCTGGCCGCCGTGGTGGCGCTGCTGATGCTGCTGCCCAATCTGCTGTGGAATGCGCGCCACGGCTGGCCGACGCTGAGCCACACCGCGGCCATCACCGCACAGGCTGCGGCGCGGCCGGGTGCCGGGCCGCTGGCCTCGCTGGCCGAGTTTCTGGCCGGGCAAGTGCTGCTGCTGGGGCCGGCGGCGCTGGCCGTGGCCGTGCTGGTCTGGCGCCGCAGGGCCGGGGCTGCGGCGCCGGCGCGGCCGGGTGAGGGCTTTGCGCTGGCCACGGCGCTGCCGCTGCTGGGGCTGGGCGCGCTGCAGGCCCTGAACGCCAAGGCACAGATGAACTGGACGGCCCCGGCGCTGGCAGGCCTGTGCCTGTGGCTGGGCCTGCGCGCCGCACGTGCCGGCCTGGGGCGGCCGGCGCTGCTGGCCAGCACCGCGGCCGGCCTGGCCCTGAGCAGCGCCGTGGCGCTGGCAGCCAGCCTGTCGCCGGCGCTGGCCGGCCGCAGCGCCGACATCTGGGCACGCATGCGCGGCTGGGACGAGACCCTGTCCGCACTGCGGCCGGCGCTCGATGCACGGCCCGGCCTGGCCGTGGTGGCCACCGAACGCGATGTGCTGGTGCAGGCGCGCCGCGTCTGGCGCAGCGCGGCGCGGCCGGTGCTGGCCTGGCCGGCCGAGGGCCGCCCGCACAACCATTACCAGCAATTCGAGGCGCTGGTGCCAGCCGGCGCTGGTGCGGCTGCCTGGCCGCAGGCCGTGCTGCTGCTGTGCGAGGACAGGCCGGCGCCCGACCAGCATGCACGCTATTCACGCTGGCAGCCCCTGGCCCAGGCTCTGGCGCCCAGCGGCCGCCGGCTTGCGCTGTGGCAGGGCGACGGTTTGCGCGCCGCGCCGGCCGCGCCAGGCGTTCCGCTGGCCGGGCCTTTGGTCGCGCCTCTGGCCGATCGGCACGCCGGAGGCCTGCGGCCATGAAGGCACGGCACGCCGAACGCCTGGCACTGGTGGCTGCGCTGGCGCTGGCCACGCTGGCGTTCGAGCTCTGGCCGCATGCCGACACCTGGATCAGCGCCCGGTTCTTCGAGGGTGGGCGCTTTGTCGGCGACCGCTGGCCGCTTGTGCGCTGGGTCTACCGTGGCGTGCCCTGGCTGGGCACGCTGGGCTTCCTGGTGGCGCTGGCGCTGAGCCTGAGCGTCTGGCGGCGCCAGGGTGGGCAGGCCATGCGCTGGCGCTGGCGGCGGTCCACCGCGCTGGTGGTGCTGGTGCTGCTGGGCCTGGGCGGCGTGGTGCACGTGGCACTCAAGGACGGCTGGGGCCGGCCCCGGCCCGACCAGGTGCAGCCCTTTGGCGGGGCGCAGCCGTTCACGCCCGCGCTGCAGCCCAGCGCGCGCTGCGACCGCAACTGCTCGTTCGTGAGCGGCCATGCCGGCGCCGGCTTTGCACTGCTGGGGCTGGGCCTGTTCGGCAGCCGCCGCACGCGCTGGCGCTGGTGGCTCATCGGCGCGGGCGCAGGGGGCCTGATCGGCCTGGCACGCATTGCCCAGGGGCGCCACTTTGCCAGCGACATCGTGTTCTGCCTGCTGGCGATGTGGGCGGTGGCGGTGCTGCAGCGCGAGCTGTGGCTGCGCTGGACGGCCTGGCGGCGGCGGCGCCACCAGGCGCCGCCGGCGACGATCTCGCACGGCGTCGCGGATTCGTCGCGAAACTTTCATAGACTCGGGGCATGACTTCTGCTTCCAAGGCGTCCCCAGAGATGCCGGCGCTGCTCAACCGCGAGCGCGCAATCCTTGAATTCAACCGGCGCGTGCTTGCGCAGGCCCGCCGCCCCGATGTGCCGCTGCTCGAGCGGCTGCGCTACGTCACCATCATGTCGTCCAACATGGACGAGTTCTTCGAGGTGCGCTTTGCCGACGCACTGGAGGCCATGCGCCGCGCCGGCCAGGATTCGGGCGGTGAACAGCTGCAGCGCGATGCGCTCGACGAGGTCACGGCCGAGGCGCACGAGCTGATCGCCGAGCAGTACCGCGTGTTCAACGACGAGGTCATGCCGGCGCTGGCGCGTGAACGCATCGTCATCCTCAACCATGCCGAGCGCAATGCGGCGCAGCGCGAGTGGGTGGCACGCTTCTTCGAGACCCAGGTGCAGCCGCTGCTGATGCCGGTGGGGCTGGACCCGGCGCACCCGTTTCCGCTGGTGGCCAACAAGTCGCTCAACTTCATCGTCAGGCTGGGCGGCCACGATGCCTTCGGCCGCCACAACGCGATTGCCATCGTCAAGGTGCCGCGCGCGCTGCCGCGCGTGATCCGCCTGCCCGATGCGCTGATGCCGCGCGGCACGCAGGGTTTCGTGCTGCTCACCAGCGTGATCCGCGCGCACCTGGAAGAGCTGTTCGGCGGCCGGCCGGTGGAATCGTTCTCGCAGTTCCGTGTCACGCGCGATTCCGACATCGACATCGACGAGCTCGACGTGGCCAACCTGCGCCAGGCCATGCGCACTGGCCTGACCACGCGGCACTTCGGCCAGGCCATCCGCCTGGAGGTGGTGGCCAGCTGCCCCGACGAGCTCTCGCGCCTGCTGCTCGAGCAGTTCGAGCTGCCCGAGATGGCGCTGTACCGGGTGAACGGCCCGGTGAACCTGGTGCGCCTGAACCAGCTGATCGACCAGGCCGACGCCACCGCGCTGCGCTTTGCGCCGCTGGAGCCGTCCTGGCCCGAGGGCCGGCTGCCGCGCAACGAATCCATCCTGGCCCGCG
>CAYPDO010000323.1:0-5760 GCA_964409495.1 uncultured Bordetella sp. | reverse complement strand
GGTCGGCGCGCTGCTGAAGAACGAGCAGGACGTGTCGCTGTTCGAGAAGCTGGTCTTCATGCAAAAGCACAACCGCTGACGCCATGAAGCCTGCGATCTGCGTGCCCGTCACGCTGCAAGGCCCGCATGTGCGGCTGGCGCCGCTGGCGCCGGAGCATGCGCCCGCGCTGTGCGAGGCCACGCGCGACGGCGAGCTGTGGAAGCTCTGGTACACGGCCATCCCCTCGCCCGAGGGCATGGACGCCGAGATCGCGCGGCGCCTGGGCCTGCTGGCCAAGGGCAGCATGCTGCCGTTCACGGTGTTCGATGCCGCCGGCCGCGCCGTGGGCATGACGACCTACATGAACGTGGACAGCGTGCACCAGCGCGTGGAGATCGGCTCCACCTGGTACGCCGCCTCGGTGCAGCGCACCCTGCTCAACACCAATGCCAAGCGCCTGCTGCTGGCGCATGCCTTCGAGGCGCTGGGCTGCATCGCGGTCGAATTCCGCACGCACCGCTTCAACACCCAGAGCCGCCGTGCCATCGAGCGCCTGGGCGCGCAGCTGGACGGCATCCTGCGCAATCACCAGGTGGCGGCCAACGGCACGCTGCGCGACACCGCGGTCTACAGCATCACGGCCGACGAATGGCCGACGGTGCGCGCGCACCTCGATTTCCAGCTGAACCGTCCGCGCTGAGTCGTGCGCGGCGCCGCCCGGTGCCGGCGCTGCGCGCAGGGCTCAGGCGGTGTCGGCGAAGTCGGGCCAGGCCGGCAACGCGGGCAGCGCCCTGGCCGGCTGCGGTGCCGGCCGGTCCGGCGGCATGCCGGGCTGCGCGGCGCGCGCCGCCGCCGCGGCATCCGGCCTGGCCGGCGCGTCGACCTCCACGCGGTTGCGGCCAAGGTGCTTGGCGCGGTAGAGCGCCGCGTCGGCGCGTTCGAGCAGTTGTGCCGGCGTCTCGTCCGCATCGTCGGCCACCGCCACGCCGATCGACACCGTCACGCGCAGCGCCGCTTGCCGCCATGCGATCTCGCTGTCGGCCAGCTGGCGGCGCAGGCGCTCGGCCAGATGCAGCGCGGCCGTCGCATCGGTGCGCGGCAGCAGCAGCACGAACTCCTCGCCGCCCATGCGCCCCACCGCGTCGAGCGCACGCGAGGACGTGATCAGCACCTGTGACACGTTCACCAGCACCGCGTCACCGGCCGGATGGCCCCAGCGGTCGTTGACCTGCTTGAAGTGGTCGATGTCGATCATCAGCAGCGCAAAGGCTTCGCCATGGCGGCCCAGCCAGCGGTGCTGGGCACGCAGCTGGCGCAGCCACTCACCGCGGTTGAGCAGGCCGGTCAGTGCATCGCGCTGCGACAGTTCGCGCAGCTGCCCCACCAGGCGCATCACCACCATCGCCGCCATCGCGCCGTGCAGCATCAACAGCGCCACCAGCAGCAGCAGAGCCACCGCCACATGCAGCGGGGCGTCCACATGGATGGGCCGCGTGGGCGCGCCGAACATCGAGACCAGGCGCAGCCCATCCATCAGAAAGGCCAGGCCCATCGGCGACACGAGCGCCAGCGCGCGGCGCTGGCCGAACTCGGCACGCAGGGCGCGGTAGCCGGCCCGCGTGGCCCGGCCCAGCACCCACAGCAGGGCCAGCGTGGTGGTGGCCGCCTGCAGACGCACACCCGCCGGATCGTGGATCTGCAGCATCGCCAGGCCGGAGAAGGCAGCGAACAACAGCAGCACCGCGGCCGACTCGCGGTCGCCCAGTGGCAGGCCCAGGAACACGCGCATGCCGCGGCCCAGCGCCAGCGCCGTGGCCACCATGGCCAGGTTGCTCAGCGAGATGCCCAGCACCGGCGGCAGCATGTCGCGCATCAGCACCAGGGCCATGGCCGCCGCGCACAGCAGGCCCGAGGCCAGCCAGTGCCACACCGGACGCCGCGGCAGGTCCATGGCCCAGATGCCCACACCCCAGGCGAAGGCCACCCCCAGCTGCAGCAGCAGCACGGTGAGCAGCACGAGGGCGACGTTCCCCATCATCGCCGGGATATCGGCCGCAGCGCGATCGACTTGAGCCGCGTCCCCGCGGCACGGCGGGCCCGGCCCTGGCGCTGGGTCACAATCGATCGGATCCACCGGGAGAGTCCATGGCGCGTCGCACACCGATCACGGTCGAACACCTCTGGCAGATGCAGCGCCTGGGCGCCCCCAGCCTGTCGCCCGATGGCGCCCAGGCGGTGGTGGCCCTGGCCTCGTTCTCGATGGAGGACAACCGGGCCGAGAGCGCGCTGTGGCTGCTGTCCACGCTGGGCGGCGAGCCGCGCCAGCTGACCCATTGCGGCGACAAGGACGGCCAGCCGCGCTTCAGCCCCGATGGCCACAGCGTGGGCTTCGTGGCCCGGCGCGAGCAGCAGGGCCGCAAGGACGAGTCGCCGCAGTTCTACGTCATCCCGGTCGATGGCGGCGAGGCGCGCCGCGTGGGCGACGTGGCCACCGGCATCGAGGCCTTCCGCTGGTGCCCCGACGGCCGACGCATCGTCTTCGTCTCGTGGGTCTGGCCCAACCTGAAGGGCGGCAAGGCCCAGGCCAAGGCCATGAAGGAACAGCGCGAGCGCAAGGAAACCGGCTACGCCACCGCCGACGCGATGTACCGGCACTGGGACCACTTCGTGCCGCAGGGCCGTGTGCCGCACCTGCACGTGATGGACGTGGCCAGCGGCCGCGTGCGCGATCTCTTCGAAGGCACCGACCTGGAGCTGGGCCGCGCCGAGCCTGGCAGCGACTGCTTCGACATCTCGCCGGACGGCAGGCGCGTGGTCTTCGCCTATGACCCGGCGCCCGAGAAGCGCCAGGACGGCCGCTTCGCGCTGGCCGAGCTCGACATCGCCAGCGGCCGCGTGGCCACCGTGGCGCAGGACATCGCCTGGGATCTCGCCGCGCCGCGTTACGCGCCCGATGGCGAGCGCCTGGCCTTCATCGCCAGCCACCAGGCGCTGACCCACACCGCGCCGGGGCAGCTGGCGGTGTGCCGCATCGGCGATGCCTTCGAGGTGCTGAGCGGCGCCTGGGACCATGCCGTGCAGGCCCCGCTGGTGTGGGAGGAGGACGGCAGCGCCGTGCTGCTGGGCGCCGAGGAACGCGGGCGTCGCCACCTGTGGCGCTTTGACCTGGCCGACCGCCGGGCCGAGCGCGTGGTGCAGGGTGGCTGGGTGCAAGCCTTCGACAAGACCGCCGGCACCCTGGTGACGGTGGCCGATGCCGCCGATCACCCTGCCCGCCTGCACGCCCACCTGCCAGGCCAGGCACCGCGGCGCATCGAGCGATTCAACGATGCGCTGATGGCCCAGCTGGCCATCGGCCGGCACGAGGAGATCAGCGTCACCGGCGCGCTGGGCGATGCGGTGCAGGTGTGGTTGTTCTACCCGCCCGGCTTCGACGAGAAGAAGCAGTACCCGCTGCTGCACGTGATCCACGGCGGGCCGCACACCGCGGTGGGCGATGGCTTCCACTACCGCTGGAACTACCCGGTGTTTGCCGCCGGCCAGGGCCAGGGCCATGTGGTGGCGGTGGTGAACTACCACGGCTCGTCCAGCTTCGGCCATGCCTTCCTCGACAGCATCACCCACCGCTGGGGCGAGCTGGAACTGCAGGACCTGGAGGCCGCCACCACCGAGCTGCTCAAGCGCCCCTACATCGACCCCAAGCGCGTGTATGCCACCGGCGGCAGCTACGGTGGCTACCTGGTGGCCTGGATGAACGCGCATGTGCCGGCCGGGCGCTACGCGGCCTATGTGTGCCATGCCGGCTGCTTCGACTGGGTGGGCATGTTCGCCGACGACGCCTGGGCCTGGCATGCCAAGGAACTGGGCGGCTGGTACTGGGACGACATGGCCCGCGTGCATGCGCAAAGCCCGCACGCCCACGCCGCCACCATGGCCACGCCCACGCTGGTGATCCACGGCGCGCTCGACTACCGCGTGCCCGATGCCCAGGGCCTGGCCTACTACAACACCCTCAAGGCCCTGGGCGTGCCGGCGCGGCTGCTGTGGTTTCCCGATGAAAACCACTGGGTGCTCAAGCCGCGCAACAGCCGCCAGTGGTACCGCGAATTCTTCGGCTGGCTGTCGGCGCACCGCCTGCCCGATGGCAACGGCCGCACGCGGCGTGCCGCCGAGGCCCCGCCGCCACCGGTGCCGGCACCAGCACCGCAGCGCAAGTCGCGCGCTTGACATCGCGCCGCGAGCGTCTGCCCGACCATCGCCGCGACATGCCAGCCACCGACACCCCCGCCGAGCCGCTGCCGAGCGCGGCCTACACCGTGCTCTCGCCGCGCGAGGTGCGCGCCAGCGGCCTCACCCGCGGTCCCTGGGATCCGCAGCACCAGCATGCCGGCCCGCCCATCGCCATGGTGTGCCGCGCCATCGAGGCGGTGGCGCAGGCGCATGGCCTCAGCCACATCGGCCGGCTCACCGCCAACCTGCTGCGGCCGGTGCCGATTGCCGAGCTGGAGATCGAGGTCAGCACCGACTACGCCGGGCGCAATGCCGCGCACTACTCGGCCCGCCTGTGGGGCGGCGGCAAGGAACTGGCACGCTTCACCGCGCTGGCCCAGCGCGAGAACGCCTTGCAGCTGCCCGAGGGCCTGGACGGCCACCCGCTGCCGATGGCCCCCAGGCCGCCCGCCGACAGCACACCCGACCGCATGCCCTTCAGCCCCCGCCTGCCCGGCTATGCCGACCTGGTGGAAAACCGCATCGCCAGCGGCCGCTTCTTCCGCGGCCGCTGCGCCGCATGGTTCCGCCTGCAGCGGCCACTGGTGGAAGGCGAAGCGCCCAGCGGCTACCAGCGTGTGGCGGTGGCCGCCGATTCGGGCAACGGCATCTCGGCGGTGCTGGATTTCGCGCGCCACAGCTTCGTCAATTCAGACCTCACGATCAACCTGCTGCGCCGCCCGGTGGGCGAATGGGTGTGCGTGGATGCGCGCACGCTGCTGGCGCCCAATGGCTGCGGCCTGGCGGAAAGCCAGCTGTTCGACGAGGTGGGGCTCATCGGCCGCGCCACGCAAAGCCTGGCGGTGCGCGCGCGCGGCTGAGCGCCCCACGCGGCCCGGGGGCGTGCAGCGCGGCAGACGGCCCGCCCGGAGCGATTGTTGGATACTGCCCGCACTGGCCGGCTGCCCTGCCCCGGCCCGAAGGACATGCCGTGCTGATCAGCTTCTTCTACACCCTGCGTGCCGCCAAGCTGCCGGTCTCGGTCAAGGAGTACCTGACGCTGCTCGAAGCCGTGAAGGCCGGCGTCATCGACCCCTCGGTCGACCAGTTCTACTACCTGGCGCGCACCGCGCTGGTCAAGGACGAGGCCCACTTCGACAAGTTCGACCGGGCCTTCGGCGCCTACTTCAAGGGCGTGGAGATGGTGGCCGACTTCACCCAGGAAGTGCCGCTGGAGTGGCTGCGCAAGAACCTCGAGCTGGAGCTCAGCCCCGAGGACAAGGCCAAGATCGAGAAGATGGGCTGGGACGAGCTGATGGAGACGCTGAAGAAGCGCTTCGAAGAGCAGAAGGAGCGCCACGAGGGCGGCAGCAAGTGGATCGGCACCGGCGGCACCAGCCCCTTCGGCGCCTACGGCGTCAACCCGCAGGGCATCCGCATCGGCCAGGACAAGGGCCGCAACAAGAGCGCCGTGAAGGTGTGGGATCAGCGCGCCTACAAGGATTACGACGACTCGCTGGAGCTGGGCACGCGCAACATCAAGGTGGCGCTGCGGCGGCTGCGCCGCTTTG
>CAYPDO010000322.1:0-5762 GCA_964409495.1 uncultured Bordetella sp. | reverse complement strand
GCGTGGCCCGCGCGGCCCCGAGGCCGAGCCGATGGACCTGCAGCCGCCGCCGGCCGATCCGGCCGAACGCGCGGCCTACGAGGCGCGCCGCCAGCGCGCCACGCTGCTGCGCGATTTCGAGAACAGCCCGCTGTCGCCGGCCAACTTCTGCGTGCTCAAGCGCCTGAGCCCGGCCGATCTGGAAGCCCAGCTGGCCCAGGCGCGCAGCGAGCGCGCCGAACGCACGGGCCGTCCCGCACGCTGACACACGCCGCGCCCCATCGCGCGAGATGAGGGTGCTTGCACCGCCAGTTCCGGGTCTTTCCCGGGCGGGCGGCGCGATACCCGGAATTGCACGGTGTCTGCCGTGTAATCCGCGTGTGAACTGGCTTCAGTTTCGAGGCCAGTTGCCGACTTCGCTCGGCGGCGCAATTTCTAGACTGACGTGGCCGGCAACACCTGCCGATGGAAGCCCCGTCCGTCATGAGTTCCCTCGATGTCTCCGCCCTGACCACCGCCCAGGTGGCCGCCCTCAGCGCCAGCCAGTTGCAGGCCCTGGACAACGCGTCGATCGCCGCGTTCGATGCCAGCCAGCTGGCCGTGCTGTCGGGGGTGCAGCTGGGCGCGCTGTCGGCACGGCAGATCGTCGCCATCGCCGCCGAGCACATCGGCGCACTCAACGCCAGTGCGCTGGCGGCCGTCACGCCCACCGTGTTTGCGGCGCTCGGCACGGCCCAGGTGGCCGGCCTGGCCACCGGCCAGGTGGCCGCGTTGTCGGGCCGCCAGCTGGCCGGCATGACCAGCAGCCAGGTGGCCGCGCTGGATGCCCAGCAGCTTGATGCGCTGCAAAGCGGCCAGATCAGCGCCTGGACGGCCAAGCAGACGGCCGGCCTGACGTCCGGGCAGGTGGAAACGCTGGCCGCCGAGCAGGTGCAGGCCTTGAGCGCCGCGGCCGTGGGCGGGCTGGCCACGGGCGCCGTGGCCGCACTGTCGGCCGAGCAGATCGATGGGCTGGGCAGCCCGCAGGTGGCCGCGCTCGGCAGCCGCCAGGTGCAGGCCCTCTCGGAGGAACAGCTGGCCTCGCTGTCGTCGCAGCAGGTGGGTGCCTTGTCCACCGCCGCGGTGCGCGCGCTGCAGGGCGAGCAGCTGGCCGCGCTGGCCGTCGACAGCCTGCCCGGCCTGGTGAGCAAGCAGGCCGCGGCGCTGGACGCCACGCAAGTGGCCGCGCTCAGCACGCCCCAGCTGCAGGCCCTGGGCAGCACCGCCTTGGGCGGCCTGAGCGCCGCCGCGGTGCGCGCACTGGACGCGCAGGATCTCGAGGCCCTGGCCGTCGATGGCAACCTGGCACTCAGCGCACGCCAGGTGTCGCAGCTGGCCACGGTGCAGCTGGCCGGGCTGTCGACATTGGCGCTGCAAAGCCTGTCCACCAGCCAGGTGGCGGCGCTGGGCAGCGGCCAGGTGGCGGCGCTGGATGCCGGCCAGGCCGATGCGCTGCTGGCGCATGCCGTCACGGCCCTGGCCACCAGCGCCATCGCCGGCCTGGCCACGGCCCAGCTGGCCGGGCTGGATGCCGACACCCTGGCCCGGCTGGCGCCGCGCCAGGTGGCCGCGCTCAGCACCGCGCAGATCGCCGCACTGAGCCCCGAGGCCGTGGCCGCGCTGGGCACGGCGCAGGCCGCCGCGCTCAGCCCGGTGCAGCTGGCGGCCTTCAGCGTGGCCCAGGCCGAGGCGCTGGGCCCGCAGGCCGTGGCCGCGCTGGCCACCGCCGCATTGCGCGCGCTGGGCACGGCCCAGCTGGCCAGCTTCAGCGTCGACGACATCGCCGCGCTCAGCGTGCGCGAGGTGGCGGCGCTCGGCAGCGCCCAGGTGGCGGCGCTGTCGGCCGATCAGCTGGCCGCCTTTGGCACTGCGGCGGCCGCGGCGCTGTCCACCGCGGCGCTGCGCGCACTGCCGGCCGAGGCGCTGAACGGCCTGGCCGAGGGTGCCGCCGGCGCGCTGTCGGTGCTCACCAGCGTGCAGCTGAACGCGCTCACGGCGCAGCAGATCGCCGGCCTGTCCGACACCGCGCTGCAGCGCCTGAGTTCCACGCAATGGGCGGCACTGGGCAGCAGCCAGATCGCCGCGCTGACGCCCGAGCAGCTGGGCGCGCTGGACAGCGTGCCGTTCGCGGTGATGGCCACGGCCGCGGTGCGCGCGCTCAGCGCCACCCAGCTGGCGGCGCTGGATGCCGACGATCTGGCGGCGCTGGGCACGCGCCAGGTGGCCGCGCTCAGCCCGGCCCAGCTGGCCGCGCTGGCGCCCGAGACCCTGGCCGCGCTGGGAGCCAGCCAGGCCGCCGCGCTGGGCAGCGCCCAGGTGGCAGCGCTCGGCACGGCCCAGCTGGCGGCGCTGCGCACCGAGGCCATCGCCGCGCTGGGCACTGCGGCCATCAAGGCCCTGGGCACAGCCCAGCTGGCCGCGCTGAGCGAGGACGACATGGCCGCGCTGGGCAGCCGCCAGGCCGCGGCGCTGACCAGCGCCCAGGTGGCCGCACTCGGCGCCGAGCAGCTGGCCGCGATGCGCGACACCAGCCTGGCCGCCATCGCCACCGCCGCGGTGCGCGCGCTGGGCCCGGCCCAGCTGCAGGCCCTGATCGTGGACGACGGCAGCCCGCTGGGCACGGCCCAGGTGGCGGCGCTGGGCACGGCCCAGCTGGCGGCCTTGAGCCCCGATACCCTGGCCGCGCTGAGCGCGCCGCAGCTGGGCGCGCTGGGCGCCACGCAGATGGCCGCCTTGAGCACGGCCCAGATCGCCGCGCTGACGCCCGATGCCGTGGCCGCGCTGGGCACGGCCGCCATGCGTGCCCTGTCGGCCGCGCAGCTGGCCGCGCTGAGCCCCGACGACCTGGCGGCGCTCGGCATGCGCCAGTTCGCCGCGCTGTCACCGGCCCAGCTGGCCGGCCTGGACACCCAGGCCCTGGCCGCGCTGGGCACGCAGCAGCTCTCGGCGCTGGGCAGCGTGCAGCTGGCGGCGCTGAGCACCACGCAGCTGGCGGCGATCACGCCCGAAGCCCTGGCCGCGCTGGGCACGGCCGCGGTGCGCACCCTGGTCACCAGCCAGCTCGCGGCGCTGAGCGAGGAGCAGTGGCAGGCGCTCACGCCGGCCCAGGTGGCGGCGCTGTCCAGCAGCCAGCTGTCACGCCTGCCGGCCGAGCTGCTGGCCACCTTCACCACCACCCAGGTGCAGGCGCTGGGCGCGTCCCAGGTGGCGGCACTGTCGCCGGCGCTGCTGTCGGGCCTGGGCGTGGAGGCCCTGGCGGCGCTGAGCACCGCCGCCGTGCGCGCCCTCACCACGGCCCAGGTGGCCGCGCTGTCGGGCGATGCGCTGGATGCCATGGGCAGCGCCCAGCTGCAGGCCCTGGGCTCGGCCCAGCTGCGTGCGCTGGGCAGCGCCACGCTGGCGGCGCTGGATGCCGAGACGCTGCAGGCCTTCTCGGGCAGCGCGCTGCGCGGCCTGGGCACGGCCCAGCTGGCGCTGCTGGGCGCCGAGCAGGTGCAGGCCCTGGGCAGTGCGCAGATCGCCGCGCTGGGCACGGCCCAGGTGGCCGCGCTCAGCGACGTCACGCTGCAGGCGCTGACCAGCGTGCAGGCCGCCGGCCTGGGCTCGGCCCAGCTGGCGGCCTTGTCCACCGCGCAGATCCTGGAGCTGCAGTCGTCCACGCTGATGGCCTTGTCGCCCAGCGCGCTGTCGGCGCTGACCACGCGGCAGATGCTGGCCATCGTGGCCCACGAGGCCGGCGTGCTGGGCACCGCCCAGGTGGCCGCCCTCACCTCGGCCCAGGTGGCCGCGATGAGCCAGGACAGCTTGCACAGCCTGGGCTCGGCCAACCTCGCGGCGCTCAGTGCGCGCGGCCTGGCCGGGCTGTCGTCGGCCCAGCTCAATGCCATGGCGGCCGAGGACCTGGCCTGGTTCACCCCGGCCCAGGTGGCCGCGCTGGCCACCGCCCAGCTGGCCGGCCTGCACACCGCCACGCTGGACGCACTGGGCACGGCCCAGCTGCATGCGCTGGGCTCGCAGCAGCTGGCCGCACTGGGCACGGCCCAGCTGGCCGCGCTGGATGTGCAGGCCGTGGCCGCCCTGGCGCCCACCAGCCTCAACGGCCTGGGCAGCGCGCAGTGGCAGGCGCTGGGCCTGCCGGCCATCACGGCGCTGGGCACGGCCCAGGTGGCGGCGCTGGGCTCGGCCCAGCTGGGCTGGCTGGGCAGCGCCCAGCTCGACGCGCTGGACGCGCTGCAGGTGGCGGCCATCGCCACCCAGGCCCTGCGCGGCCTGGGCACGCTGCAGCTGGCGTCGTGGGAAAGCGCCGACATCGCGGCGCTCAGCGCCAGCCAGGTGGCGGCGCTGGGCAGCAGCCAGCTCGGCGCGCTGGGCTCGGCGCAATGGGCGGCCTTGGCCACGGCCGGCATCGCCGCGCTGGCCAGCGGCGTGCTGGCCCAGCTCACGCCCGCCCAGCTGGGCGCCTGGACCACGGCCCAGATCGCCGCGCTGGGCAGCAGCCAGCTGGCCAACCTGGGCCCCGCGCAGCTGGCCGCGCTGGGCACCGATGACATGGCCGCGTTGTCGGCCGCCGCACTGGCGGCGCTGGGCAGCGCGCAATCGGCCGCGCTGTCGACCGGCCAGATTGGTGCGCTGGCCAGCACGCAGATCGCCGCCGTGCAGGCCGGCGTGCTGGACGACTGGAGCACGGCGCAGCTGGCCGCGCTGTCGGCGGGCGGCGCCGCCGGCCTCAGCAGCGCCCAGCTGGCCGCGCTGGACAGCCGCCAGGTGCAGGCCCTGGGCACGGCCGCGCTGGCCGCGCTGGGTGCCGGCCAGCTGGCCGCGCTGAGCGCCGACGACCTGGCCGCCCTGGGCAGCGCGCAGATGCGCAGCCTGGGCCTGTCGGCCATCGGCGGCCTGTCCACCAGCGCACTGCACGGGCTGGCCGCGGCCGAGCTGGCCGAGCTGTCCACCGCCCAGCTGGCGCGGCTGGGCCGCACGCAGATGGCCAGCCTGGACGACGAACACATCGACGGCCTGGCCGCAGAGCAGCGTGCGGCGCTGACGGCCAGCCAGATCGGCGCGCTGGGCACCGAGGCCGTGGCCGGCCTGGACACCGCCACGCTGGCGGGCCTGAGCCGGCTGCAGGCCGCCGGCCTGAGCGCCGCCCAGGTGGCGGCGCTGAGCCCGGCCCAGGTGGCCGCGCTGGGCACGGCCGCGCTCAGCGGCCTGGGCACGCAAGCCGTGGCCGCGCTGGGCCACGAGGCGGTGATGGCACTCGGCACGGCCCAGCTGGCGGCGCTGACGCCGCAGCAGGTGGCCGCCCTGGGCACCACGGCGGTCAGCGTGCTCGACGCCGAGGACGCTGCCGCGCTCAGCTACTACCAGGCCATGGGCCTGGGCGCGGCGCAGCTGGATGCGATGTCCACCCAGGCCATCGCGGCGCTGGGCACCGGCGCCATCCGCGGCCTGGACCCGTATGCCGTGGCCGGCTTCGGCCATGAAGACATCCGCGCCCTGTCCAGCGGCCAGGTGGCGGCGCTGACACCGGCGCAGATGGCCGCCTTGAGCCAGGAGGCCGTGCATGCGCTGGGCGCCGCGCAGGTGGCCGTGCTCAACCGCCTGCAGGTGGCGCAGATGACCGGCGCGCAGATCGCCGCGCTGGAGCCCGAGGCCTTTGCCGCGCTGGGCACCGCGGCGGTGGCCGGCCTCAGCGCCGAGGCCCTGGCCGCGCTGAGCTATGGCGAGGTGCTGGTGCTCAGCTCGGC
>CAYPDO010000321.1:0-5766 GCA_964409495.1 uncultured Bordetella sp. | reverse complement strand
TCACCGACCGCATGAAGGACATCATCATCACCGCCGGCGGCAAGAACATCACGCCCAGCGAATGGGAGAACCAGCTCAAGTTCAGCCCCTATGTGACGGATGCGGTGGTCATCGGTGACAAGCGCGCCTACCTCAGCTGCCTGGTGATGATCGACGAGGACAACGTGGCCCAGTGGGCACAAGACCGCGACGTGCAGTTCAGCGATTTCAAGAGCCTGTGCCGCGCGCCCGAGGTCATCACGCTGATCGGCGAGGAGATCGAGAAGGTCAACAAGGCCTTTGCGCGGGTCGAGCAGATCAAGCAGTTCCGCCTGATCGAGCAGCGCCTGACCGCCGAGGACGAGGAACTCACGCCGACGATGAAGCTCAAGCGTTCGCTGATCAACAAGAAGTACGCCGAGTTGATCGAGGGCATGTACCGCGGCCAGGCCACGGCCTGACGCGCCGCTGACGTTGATCTGACGCAGTACGGCCGGCCGCCGGCTGGGCGTCAATCGCTCCAGGAAGTTCGTCACCCGTTCAGAAGCACGCCGCTGGCGGGGCGCGGGTGGCTTCCGGGAGCTGAACATGCGCAAATCCGATTCCCGTGCATGGCCCGGCCTTGACGCGTGGCCCGCCCGGGATCCGTTCGCCACGCCCGCCGGCCCGCCGATCGACCTGCTCAGCGGCCTGCTGGACGCCGTGGCCACCGGCGATGCCGCGTCCCGCGAGGGTTTGGTGGCCGTGCTCAACGGCCTTCTGGGTGACCACCTGCAGCGCGCCGAGCATGCGCTGGCCACGCCGCTGCAGCTGCGCCACGCAGGCGCGGCGCTCGATCCGGCGTCGCCGGGCCTGCAGCCCCGGCCGCGCCTGATGCTGATGGTGCATGACCTGTGCCTGGACGATGCCAGCTGGCAGCGCGAGGGGCATGCGCATGGCCCGCGCCTGGCCCAGACCCTGGGCGCCACCGTGCTGCAGCTGCGCTACAACAGCGGCCTGCATGTCTCGCACAACGGCGCCTTGCTGAGCCAGGCGCTTGAAACCCTGCTGCACGACTGGCCGCTGAGCGTGCAGTCGCTCGACATCGTGGGCCACGGCATGGGCGGCCTGGTGGCACGCAGCGCCTGCGCCCAGGCGGCCCGGGCCGGCGCGGCCTGGCCTCGCAGCCTGCGCCGCCTGGTGTTCCTGGGCACGCCGCATCAGGGCCTGCCGCTGGAGCGCATGCGCCCGTGGCTGCGCCGCGTGCTGGGCCTGCGCCGGGCCTCGGCGCCGCTGGCCCGCCTGGCCCAGTGGCACAGCGCCGGCATGGCCGATCTGCGCCACGGCAACCTGCTGGCGCAGGACTGGCAAGGCCATGACCCCGAAGACCCGCGCGACCACCGCCAGCCGCTGCCGCTGCCCGCCGGCGTGGCCTGCCACACCATCGCCGGCTGCCTGGGCGAGCGGCAACGCGCGGCGCGGCAGGGTGACGGCCTGGTGCCGCTGGCCAGCGCGCTGGGCCAGCATGCGCGCCCGGCGCTGGCGCTGCAGCTGCCGCCCGAGGCCTGCTGGGTGGGCGAGGGCCTGCACCACCTTGATCTGCTGTCCAGCGCGCTGGTCTACCGCCGGCTGCTCTACGCCTTGTCCGACGGCTGAGGCCCGGCGGCGGCCCGGCCGGCGGGCCTGTCGCACAATGGCCCGATGGCTTCCCCCGCACCCGTACCTGCACCCGCACCCGCACCTGCCGGCGCCACGGCCGATGGCCGCGCCGACCTGCCCATCGAGGCCGAGCCCGGCGACGCCGGCCAGCCCGAGCCGCCTTACAAGCTCGACTACCCCTGGGACACGCCACCCGAGCCCGGCCAGCCGCGCGAGGTGGCGCCGGGCGTGCTGTGGCTGCGCATTCCGCTGCCGTTTGCGCTGAACCACATCAACCTGTGGCTGATCGCCGACGAGGATGCGCAGGGCCCGGGCTGGGCGCTGGTGGACACCGGCACCAAGACGCCCGAGGCCCTGGCCGTGTGGCGCGGCCTGATCGCCCCCGACGGCCCGCTGGCCGCCACGCCGCAGGGGGCGCGCATCACGCGCATCTTTTGCACCCACATGCACCCCGACCATGTGGGCATGGCCGGCTGGCTGACGCGCAAGTTCCAGTGCCGGCTGTGGATGACCCGCGAGGAATACCTCACCTGCCGCGTGCTGGCCGCCGACACCGGCCGCGAGGCACCGGAAGACGGCGTGCGCTTTTACCGCCAGTGCGGCTGGCCCGAGGAGGCCATCGACGTGTACCGCGCGCGCTTCGGCGGCTTCGGCAAGTTCGTGCACCCGCTGCCCGAGAGCTTTCGCCGCATCGTCGATGGTGAGACCGTCCGCATCGGCGCGCATGAATGGCGCGTCATCGTCGGCCGCGGCCATTCGCCCGAGCATGCCTGCCTGGCCTGTGACGATCTCAAGGTGCTGGTCTCGGGCGACCAGGTGCTGCCCAAGATCTCGTCGAACGTCAGCGTGTTTCCCACCGAGCCCGATGCCGACCCGCTGGGCGACTGGATCGCCTCGCTCGAGAAGCTGCACGACGCGCTGGCCGACGACCTGCTGGTGCTGCCGGCGCACAACGAGCCCTTCCGCGGCCTGCACGCCCGGCTGCAGCGCCTGATGCGTGGTCACCACCGCGGCCTGCAGCGCCTGGGCCGCACGCTGCGCGAGGGGCCGCGCCGGGCGATCGACGTGTTCGGCGCCTTGTTCGCCCGGCCCATCGACGGCAAGGGCGAGCTGCTGGGCATGGCCACCGGCGAGAGCATGGCCCACCTGAACCACCTGGTGCACCGCGGCGAGGTGTGTGCCGAGCTGGATCCGGCCGGCGTGCGCTGGTACCGCTGGGTCGGTTGAGCGGCTGGGGCCGGCCGCGCGGCGCAGCAGGCTCAGGGGCCCAGCAGACAGGCCTGGGCCGGGCGCAGCGGGCAGGGCCCGATCAGGCCCAGGCGGCCGCCGCCCGTGGCCAGCGCGCCCAGCGGCACGCGCCACTCCACTGGCTGCGGCTGGCCGGCCAGCCGGCTGGCGGCGGCGTGGCTCAGCACCTGCCACGGGCTGGCGCCGTTGCGCTGCCAGGCCACGCGGTACATGCTGCCGCGCCGCAGGCCGCGGCTGCGGATCACCAGTTCACCGCCCTCGATCGCCGCATGCGGCGCATCGGGCCACGGCCGCGCCAGCGGCTCGCCGACAAACAGCCCCTGGCCGGGCCAGGCCACCGCTTTCCAGTAGGCCTCGATCAGCGTGGCGCCGCGCAGGTAGTGGTCCACCAGCACCGTGGCGCGCGGAAACTTCTGCAGATGGTTGCAGGGTTCCTCCACCGTGCCGTAGCTGCCGGTGGCCCCGGCGGCCAGCCAGGCCAGCGCCGTCATCTGGCCATGGCCATCGGGCAGTGCGCCGCCCGTGGAGGTGAGGTGGTCGGCCACCGCACCGGGCAGGAAGCGCAGCGTCTCCAGCTTGTCGACCCTGGCCAGGCCGGTGAAGTAGAACAGCACGTCCTCCCGGCCCTCGATCAGGTTGGCCGCCGGGCTGGCCGGCGCGCTGGCGGCGCCGTCGCCGCTGTTGTCCAGGTACTGCCAGCTCAGGCCGGGGCTCTGGCCCCAGGCGGCGGGCAGGGCGGCCAGGTCGGGCCAGCGCACGCTGCGGGCGGCGTCACTGGTGCGCAGCGCGTAGCCGCGGCCCGTCGGCTGGCTGCCATCGGCCGCCAGGCCGCGCTCGATCAGGGCCTGGGCCTCGGCCAGGCTGCGCGCGCCCAGCATCATCGATGGGCGGATGCGCAGGTCGGTGTAGGGCCGGCTGCTGTCGCTGTCAAAGTAGGGCGAGGCCAGCGTGGCGGCGCACTGGCCACACAGCCGCGCATCGAAGCCGAAGGCCATCGCCGCGGTGATGCTGGCCGCGCAGCGCTCGCCCTGCACGCGCGAGGGCTGGGTGAAGGTGAGCAGCGTGGCCTGCACCTGCGGGCCCAGCCGGGCATCGATGGCCGCCTTGACAGCCGCGAACTCGGCCGCCGTGATGGCATCGCGCCCGGCCGGCAGGGCCACGCGCACGACATGTGCCTGCGGGATGCCGCGCGCGCGCTGGTAGGCCAGGCCGATGGCCTCGCTGAGCGCGTCGCCCTCGGCGATCACCACGGCCAGTTCGGCCGCGGTGATGGCGCCGCGCGGCAAGGCCGGCAGGGCCGGCGACGCATGGGCGGTCAGCAGCCAGGGCGTGGTCAGCCAGGGCAGCAGCAAGACGAGCAGGGCGCGGACAGCGGACATGGGCGCTTTGTACCGCGCCTGCCCGCCGCCCCATCGGCGGATCAACGGCCCCGGCCGGCACACCCGCGCCGCGCCGCCGGCATGACCTGCCAGGATCAGGGTTAGCACCTTGGCCGCCCGGCGGGCTGCGGCGCACACTGAAATGCAGGCAAACACCTCAGGGGCCGGTCATGGGCAAGCTGGATGGCAAGGTGGCGATCGTCTCGGGTTCGGGCCGCGGCATCGGCCGGGCGATTGCGGTGAAGCTGGCGCACGAGGGTGCGCGCGTGGTCGTCAACGACCTCGACGCCGGCTGTGCCGACGAGGCCCTGGCCGCCGTGCGCGCCGCCGGCAGCGACGGCTGCTGCTGCGTGGGCAACGTCACCGGCGAGGGCTTTGCCGAGCGTTTCGTGGCCACCGCGGTGCAGCAGCTGGGCGGGCTGGACATCATCGTCAACAACGCCGGCTACACCTGGGACGACCCGATCCACAAGATGGACGACCGGCAGTGGCAGGCCCTGCTCGAGGTGCATCTGACCGCACCCTTTCGCATCCTGCGTGCCGCCGGCAGCTTCATCCGCCATGCCGCGCGTGAAGAGGCCGCGGCGGGCCGCGAGTTGTTCCGCAAGGTGGTCAACATCTCGTCGATCACCGGCCTGCATGGCCGCAGCGCCCAGGCCAACTATGCGGCGGCCAAGGCGGGCGTCAACGGCCTGACCGTGGCGCTGGCCAAGGAGTGGGGACGCCACAAGGTCAACGTCAACAGCGTGGCCTTCGGCATGATCCGCACCCGGCTCACCGAATCGGCCGCCGATGGCAGCACGCAGATCGACATCGACGGCCAGCGCATCACCGTGGCCAACAACCCGGGCATCCTGAAGGGCGCCGAGTCCGGCGTGCCGCTGGGCCGCGCCGGCACGCCGGAAGAGGCCGCCGGCGCCGTGTACCTGCTGTGCAGCCCCGAGAGCAACTACATCACCGGCCAGGTGCTGGTGTGCGCCGGCGGCCTGCCTTGATCACTGCGGCCATGCCGGCGCTGGTTTCAGCCGGGCGCTGACGGCCGCGTCAGGCCGCCGTGGTTCGAAAGCGTGCCACCGCGCCCATCATGCGTTCGGCCTGCTCATGCAGGCTGGCCGCCGCGGCGGCACTTTCTTCCACCAAGGCGGCGTTCTGCTGGGTTGAGTGATCAAGCTGGCTGACCGATTCGTTCACCGAGGCCAGGCCGGTGGCCTGCTCGGCGGTGGCGCGGCCGATCTCTCCGACCAGGGTGCTCACATGGCGTGCCTGGTCGACGATCTGCTGCATGGTGTCGCGCGCCTGGCCCACCAGCGCGGCGCCGCCTTCCACGGTGCTGACGCTGTGGCCGATCAGCGACTTGATCTCGCGCGCCGCCGCGGCTGAGCGCTGCGCCAGGCTGCGCACCTCGCTGGCCACCACCGCGAAGCCGCGGCCCTGCTCGCCGGCACGCGCCGCCTCCACCGCGGCGTTCAGCGCCAGGATGTTGGTCTGGAAGGCGATGCCGTCGATGGTGCCGATGATGTCG
>CAYPDO010000320.1:0-5770 GCA_964409495.1 uncultured Bordetella sp. | reverse complement strand
TTGACCTCGCCGATGCCGGCTTCGATGGAGGCGACATCGTCGGCCCGTATGCCAGCGAACTGATCGCCGAGGCCTGCGTGGCCATGGCCTTCAAGACCAGCGCCGAGGACATCGCGCGCATCTGCCACGCGCATCCGTCGCTCAGCGAGAGCACCAAGGAAGCCGCGCTGGCGGTCGACAAGCGCACGCTGAACTTCTGAGCCGGGTCACCGCAGCGACGCCTGCGTCGCCCGGTGCACCAGACAATCCGCAGGGGCGGCCGGCAGGTCGCCCCTTCGTCCATTCGAGACACCCCATCGGCACTCACGGCATGAGCAACGTCACCGAGCTCTACCACCAGACCCTGGCCGAGCGTGGCTACACCGCCGATCCGGCCCAGCTGCGTGCCGTGGCGGCGCTGCAGCGCTGCCAGGACGAGTGGGCGGCGTACAAGGCGCGGCGTGGCAACGCGCTGACCAAGATGCTGGTCAAGCCGCCGATTCCGCGCGGCGTGTACATGTTCGGCGGCGTGGGCCGTGGCAAGAGCTTTCTGATGGACTGCTTCTTCCAGGCCGTGCCGCTGCAGCGCAAGACCCGGCTGCACTTCCACGAGTTCATGCGCGAGGTGCACCGCGAGCTGCAGGAGCTGAAGGGCACGGTGAACCCGCTGGATGAGCTGGGCCGGCGCATCGCGCGGCGCTTTCGGCTGATCTGCTTCGATGAGTTCCACGTGGCCGACGTCACCGACGCGATGATCCTGCACCGGCTGCTCGATGCGCTGTTCGTCAACCGCGTGAGCATCGTCACCACCAGCAATTTCCACCCCGACGGGCTGTATCCCAACGGCCTGCACCGCGACCGCATCCTGCCGGCCATCGCGCTGCTGAAGGCGCAGCTGGAGGTCATCAACGTCGACAACGGCACCGATTACCGCCAGCGCACGCTGGAACACGTGGATCTGTACCACCAGCCGCTGGGCCCCGCGGCCGACGCCGCGCTGACCCAGGCCTTCAACGAGCTGGCCGAGGCCCACGACGAATCGCCGGTGCTGCACATCGAGCACCGCGAGCTGCAGGCCGTGCGCCGCGCCGGCGGCGTGGTGTGGTTCGATTTCCGCACGCTGTGCGGCGGTCCGCGTTCGCAGAACGACTACCTCGAGATCGCGCAGCAGTTCCACACCGTGATCCTGTCCAACGTCCCGGCCATGCCGCCGCGCATGGCCAGCGAGGCGCGGCGCTTCACGCTGCTGGTGGATGTGCTGTACGACCGCCGCGTCAAGCTGATCATCAGCGCCGCCGTGCCACCCGATCAGCTCTACACCGAAGGCCCGCTGTCGCACGAGTTTCCGCGCACCATCTCGCGGCTGCAGGAGATGCGGTCGGCCGAGTACCTGGCGCTCGAGCGGCGCGAGGTGGACACCCGCCTGACCTGAAGCTGGACACCGACCCGCCATGCCGCTGCCGCGTGACACCCGTTCCCTTGCCCGGCCGCCGGGCTGGTGCGGCCGCCTCGGCCGGGCCGTGGGCCTGCTGGCCCTGCTGCTGGCCACCGCAGGCAAGGCCGTCGCCCAGGCGCCGGACGATGCGGCCGAACGTGCGCGCATCGAGCGCGAGCGCCAGGCGGTGCAGGCGCGCCATCAGCAGGCCGAGCAGGCGTGCGCCGGGCGCTTCCAGGTCACCGCCTGCCTGGAGGCCGCGCGCGCCGAGCGCCGCCAGGCCCTGGACCTGCTGCGGCGCCAGCAGGTGGTGCTGGACGATGCCCGCCGCCGTGCCCGCGCCGCCGAGCGACTGCAGGCCCAGCAGCGCCGCCAGAGCGAGCGTGCGGCCCAGACCCTGATGGCCGTGCCGGCGCCCGCGCTGCCGGTGATCGCACCCGGTGCGGCAGACGCGCCTGGCACGCCAGGTGCCGCGGCATCAGCAGCATCAGCGGCTGCCGCGGCGTCTGCCGCGCGGGCCGCGCAGGCGGTGGCGCCGGCATCGGCCGCCGCGGCGCGCCGGGCGGCCCGCGCTGCGGCCCACCAGCGCCGGCAGGCGCATGCGGTGCAGCACGCCGAGGCGGTGCGCCAGCGCAACGCCGCGCAGGACGCACGCCGTACGCCCGCAGCCGGTCTGCCGGTGCCGGGCGCCAGCCAGGCGGTGCCGCGCTGAGGGCCGGCTAGCTGCCCAGCGCTTCCATGCGCACCAGGGCGAGCGAGAGGTTGTCGCCCTGGCCATGGGCGCGCTGGCGGGCGCGGGTCACCAGCATTTCGGCCGCCTCGCGCGGCGGCAGCTGGCTCACCACGGCGCCCAGCTCGCGCGGCGTGAAGTAGTGCCACAGGCCGTCGCTGCAGGCCAGCAGCACATCACCCGGCTGCAACTGGTCGATGTGGTGCAGCGTGGCCGGCGGGTCGGCCGGGCTGCCCAGGCAGCCGGTCAGCAGGTTGCCCTGCGGGTGGGTGAGGGCCTGGTCTTCGGTGATCTTGCCCTCGTCGATCAGGCGCTGCACGTAGGAGTGGTCCATCGTGCGGCTGGCCAGCTCGCCGCCGCGGAAGTGGTACAGCCGCGAATCGCCGGCATGCACCACATCGCATTCCAGCGAGGGGCCGAGCAGAAAGGCCACCGCGGTGCTGTGCGGCTCTTCCTCGGCGGTGATGGCGGTCAGCTTGATCATCAGGTGCGACTCCATCACCAGCTGCCGCAGCAGTTCGCCGCCATCGTCCTTGGCCGGCACATGGCGCTCGAACAGCTGGCGCGCGGTGAGGATCACCTGGTCGGCCGCCTTGCGTCCGCCGCTCTTGCCGCCCATGCCATCGGCCAGCACGCCCAGCAGGCAGCCGGGCACACGCTCATGGCGCAGGATCTCCACCTGATCCTGCTGATAGGCGCGGTCGCCACGGTGCAGGGCGGTGGCGGCGGTCAGTCGATAGGCCTGGGGCAGCACGGCGCTCATGGCTGCGGATGATAAGCGCCTGGCCCGCACCGGCGTCGTCACGCCCTTGGCCTACACTGCCGGCGCGATGACCGATGCCGCGCCGATCGACCTCAATCTGCACTCGCCGCAGCGGCGGCTGATCGAGTTGCGCATGGCCCATGCCGACCTGGATGCGCTGATTGATCGCACGCTGGCCGGCCTGTCGTCGCCCACGCCGCTGGACGAGTTGACGCTGCGCCGGCTGAAGAAGCGCCGCCTGGCCCTGCGCGACCAGATCACCCAGCTCGAGGCCGAACTCGAGCCGCCTGAACCGGCGTGAGCCCGACCTTCCACGACGGCCCGGCCGACGACGCGCCGGTGCCGGTGCCGGGGCCGGTGCCGGTGCTTGCGCCCGATGCGTGCGCGCCTGCAGCGACGCTGGTGGCAACGCCCCCACCTGCGCCCTGGCCCGGCGTGCCCGGCGCGCCCGGCAGCGCCGCGCAGCTTGCCGCGCCGCTGGCCGCCTATGCCATCGACACCGATCCGCAGGCCCTGATCGAGGCTTCGCTGGCGGCGCTGTCGGCCGGTGGCGCGCTGGCCCAGGTGGATGCCGGCTTCGTCGAGCGCGAGCCGCAGCGCCAGCTGGCCACCGCGGTGGCCGAGGCCGTGGCGCGGCGCGAAACCCTGGTGGCCGAGGCCGGCACCGGCGTGGGCAAGACCTTCGCCTACCTGGTGCCGCTGCTGCTGTCGGGCCGGCGCGCGCTGGTGTCCACCGCCACCAAGAGCCTGCAGGACCAGCTGTTCCTGCGTGATCTGCCGCGCCTGCGCGATGCGCTGGCCGTGCCGGTGCGCATCGCGCTGCTGAAGGGGCGGGGCAGCTACCTGTGCATCCACCGCCTGCAGCAGGCACGTGAGACCGCCACACTGCCTGACCGCTTTGCCGTGCGTGCGCTGGCGCGCGTGGAAACCTGGGCGCCGTCCACCCGCACCGGCGATCTGGCCGAGATCGAGGGCCTGGACGACCGCTCGCCGGTGATCCCGCTGGTCACGTCCACGCGCGACAACTGCCTGGGCAGCGATTGCCCGCAGTTCGTGCAGTGCCATGTGGTGCGCGCCCGCCGCGAGGCCATGGCCGCCGATCTGGTGGTGGTCAACCACCACCTGTTCTTTGCCGACCTGTCGCTGCGCGACTCCGGCGTGGCCGAACTGCTGCCCACGGTGGACGCGGCCGTGTTCGACGAGGCCCACCAGCTGGTGGAGACCGGCCTGCAGTTCCTGGGCACCACGCTGTCGGCCTACCAGGCCATCGACTTTGCGCGCGATCTGCTGGCCGCCGGCCTCACCCATGCCCGCGGCCAGCAGGACTGGCAACTGCTGGCCGGTGGCCTGGAGCGCGCCGCGCGCGAGCTGCGCCTGGCCTGCGCCGGCCCGCTGCGCGAGCCCAAGGGCGTGCTCAAGCTGCGCTGGGACGAGCGCGCCACCGCCAGCGCCCATGCCCAGGCCTTTGCCGCCGCGCTGGCCGGCATGGCCGCAGCCGCCGATGCGGCCTGCGAGGCGGCGCTGGCCGCCGAGGCCACCTCGCCCGACTTCACCCGCCTGGTCGAGCGCGCGCGCCGCCTGGCCGAGCTGGCGCATGCCTTCGAGCGCCCCGCGGCGGTGGACCGCGTGCGCTGGATTGACCTGTCGCCGCGCGATGCGCGCCTGGTGGAATCGCCGCTGCACATCCGCGACCTGTTCACCGAGCAGCGCGCCGCCGCGCCACGGGCCTGGATCTTCACCTCGGCCACGCTGGGCAGCGACGATGAGCTGCGCTGGTTCAGCGAATCGGCGGCGGTGGAAGACGCGCGCAAGCTCAAGGTCGACAGCCCCTTCGACTACGCCGCCCATGCCCGCACCTGGGTGCCGCGGCAGTTTCCGCTGCCCAACCAGCCCGACCACCCGGCGGCCGTGGGCGCGCTGGCGGCGCGCCTGGCCGGGCGGCTGGGCGGGCGCAGCTTCGTGCTCACCACCACGCTGCGCGTGCTGCCGCTGATCGCCGAGGCGCTGGAGGCCACCGCGCGCAAGGCGGGCACGCCGCTCACCGTGCTGGTGCAGGGCAGCCATCCCAAGCGCTCGCTGCTGCGCAAGTTCCTCGACACGCCACGCAGCGTGCTGGTGGGCTCGGCAAGCTTCTGGGAGGGCATCGACGTGCCCGGTGCCGCGCTGCAGTGCGTGATCATCGACAAGCTGCCGTTCCCGCCGCCGCACGATCCACTGGTGCAGGCCCGCGCCAAGGCCCTGCAGGCCGAAGGCCGCGACCCCTTCGACGACTACCACGTGCCCGAGGCCGCCATCTCGCTGAAGCAGGGCGCCGGCCGCCTGATCCGCAGCGAGACCGACCGCGGCCTGCTGGTCATCACCGATCCGCGCCTGCGCCGCATGGCCTACGGCCGCACGCTGCGTGCCGCGCTGCCGCCGATGGGCACGCTGGACACCGAGGAAGACGCGCTGGCCTGGCTGGATGCGCTGGCGGCCTGGAACGCGGCGGCCTGATGAACAAGGGCCGCTGCGGGCGGCCCTTGTTCGTGTCGTTCAGCTCACCAGAACTGCCACCAGGCCTGTTCGGGCAGGCGGATGCCGTCCTTGAAATGCCGGCTGCTCGGGAAGTTCTTCTTCATCACGCGCTCGGCGTCGTCGCGCAGCGCCGTGAGGCCCAGCTTCTCGTAGCTGACCACCATGATGTAGAGCGCCTCTTCCACCGCCGGCGCGCCCTGGTACTCGCGCACCGCCAGCTGGGCCCGGTTGGCTGCGGCCAGGTAGGCCGAGCGGCGGTAGTAGTAGCGCGCCACATGCACCTCGTACTCGGCCAGCGCATTGACGATGTAGTCCATGCGCTGGCGCGCATCGGGCGTGTACTTCGATT
>CAYPDO010000319.1:0-5817 GCA_964409495.1 uncultured Bordetella sp. | reverse complement strand
GCGTAGTGCAGCGGCGCGTCGGCATGCGCGCCCACATGGGGCGAGAGCGTGATGGCGCTGACGTTCACCGGGCAGCCGGGGCCGAGGGTGGCGCTCCACTGCTGCCGGTAGGGCGTGTCACCCGGAAACACCGGGCTGCCGGCATGCACCGGCGGCGAGATGTCCCAGAGCCGGCGGCCGGACGGGGACGGGGGAGAGGGCGGGGCAGACATGGGCGAAAAGTCTGCAGCGCAGCCGAGGGGTGTGGTGTCGGTTATTTCCAACAGGCGGGGCATTGGCCCGGCCGCGCGTCGCGGGGCGTCAGCGCGCTGCGGCCACGATGCATTCGCGCAGCCAGGCGTTCAGCGGGTCGGCGTCGCGCTGCTGGTGCCAGTACAGGTGCATCTCCACGGCGGGCAGGGCGATGGGCAGCGGGTGCAGGTGCGCGCCCAGCTCGGCCGCCAGCGGCAGCGCCAGGCGCTGCGGCAGGGTCAGCATCAGGCCGGCCTGCACCGCCAGGCGGGCGGCGCTGTCGTAGCGCTGGCAGCGCGCGCCGATCTGGCGCTGCACGCCGGCCTGGGCCAGGGCCAGGTCTTCCACCGCGCTGCCGGTGCGCAGCGTGCTCACCTGCACGTGGCGGGCGGCACGGTACTGGGCCTCGCTGGGTGGCTGCGGCAGGTGGCTCAGCAGCACATAGGCCTCGCGCGTCAGCGGGCGGTGCAACACATCGTGTGCGGTGGCCTGGGCGATGTCGATGGCGCAGTCGATGCGGCCGGTGGCCAGGTCGCTGCGCAGGGTCTTGCGGCCCAGGCGCACGCTGTGCACCACGGCCTGCGGCGCGCTGCGCGCCACCTGGGCCAGCAACTGCGGCAGCACCAGGGGCTCGCCTTCGTCGTTGATGGCCAGTGTCAGCCGGCTGGCGTCGCGGGCGGGCTCGAAGTGCTGTGAGCGCCGCAGCGCCTGGCGCAGCAGCTGCAGCGCCTGCTGCACCTCGGGCCACAGCTGCGTGGCCAGCGCGGTGGGGCGCATGCCGTTGCCCTCACGCACGAACAGCGGGTCGTCGAGCTGGCGGCGCAGGCGCGTCAGCGCGTGGCTCACCGCCGGCTGGCTGACGCACAGCAGCTCGGCCGCGCGGGTGAGGTTGCGCTCGGCCCACACCGCCTCGAAGACGCGGAACAGGTTCAGGTCCAGCTGCTGCAGCGCGCGGGTCTCATGAGCGATGTTCATGGAATCGGGTGGCGTGTTCATGCCAGCCAGCGTACCTCAGCACTGGGGGATTGCCCTTGGGTCATGCGCATGGCTCATGTCTGGCCATGACCAGACATCAGTGGGCAGCACACCGGGCGCAGCCCACAATCGCGCGTCGCCGTCTCCGGCACCCCTGGCCCGCGCATGTCTTCCGGCAACCCGCTGCATCCCATCCCGCATCCGCCCCAGCTGCCGCTGCTGGGCAACCTGCTGTCGCTGGACGCGAGCCGGCCGATGCAGAGCATGCAGGCGCTGGCGCAGCAGCTGGGGCCGATCTACTGGCTGAAGATGCCCGGCACCAAGCTGGTGGTGGTGACCAGCGCCGCGCTGGCCGAGGAGGTGTGCGACACCACGCGCTTCGACAAGTGCACCATCGGCACGCTGCGCCGGCTGCGGCCGCTGTCGCACGGGCTGTTCACGTCGGACACCAAGGAGCGCACCTGGGCCAAGCCGCACGGCATCCTGATGCCCAACTTCACGCAGAAGGCGATGCGCGGCTACCACCCGATGATGCTGGACATCGCCCAGCAGTTGGTGGCCAAGTGGGCGCGGCTGAACGCCGACGACACCGTGGACGTGGTGCGCGACATGACCGCGCTGACGCTCGACACCATCGGCCTGTGCGGCTTCGGCTACCGCTTCAACAGCTTCTACCGCGAGGGCTTCCACCCCTTCGTCGATGCGCTGACCCGCTCGCTCGAGACCGTTCAGCGCCGCCGCGGCATCCCGCTGGAGCACTGGCGCCTGCGCCGCGAGATGGCGCAGATGGACCGCGACGTGGCCTACATGCACGGCATGGTGGAAGCCATCGTGCGCGAGCGCCGCGCCAGCGGCTTGGGGCTCGCCGAGATGCCCGACCTGCTGAGCTACATGCTGGCCGGCGAGGACAAGGCCAGCGGCGAGCGCCTGGACGACCGCGAGATCCGCGACGAGTGCATCGAGTTCCTGATCGCCGGCCACGAGACCACCAGCAACCTGCTGAGCTTTGCGCTGGTGGAACTGATGCGCCACCCCGAGGTGCTGGCCCGCGCCCGCGCCGAGGTGGACGCGGTGTTCGGCACCGACACCGCCGTGTGGCCCGAGTACGCCCAGGTCAACCAGCTGCCCTATGTGCAGCAGGTGCTGAAGGAGACGCTGCGCCTGTACCCGCCGGCGCCGGGCATCGGCCTGCAGGCGCGGGCCGACACCACCATCGGCGGCGCCATGGCCTACCCGGTGCCGCGCCGCAGCCTGGTGATCCTGAACACGCTGGCGCTGCACCGTGACCCGGCCGTGTGGGGCCCCGACCCCGAGGCCTTCGACCCCGAACGCTTCACCCGTGCGGCCGAGGCGGCGCGCCCGGCCCATGCCTGGAAGCCCTTCGGCAACGGCCAGCGCGCCTGCATCGGCCGGCAGTTCGCGATGCAGGAGGCCACGCTGGTGCTGGGCCTGATCCTGCAGCGCTTCGAGCTGCTGGACCCCGGCCACTACCAGCTGCGCATCCGCGAGGCGCTGACCATCAAGCCCGAGGGCCTGCGCGTCCGCGTGCGGGCGCGCCGGCATGCGCCGCCGGTGGCGGCGTCGGGCGCTCAGGGGCCCACGCCCAGCCTTGCGGCGCCCGGCATCCTGGCCCGCGGGCTGGCGCCCCAGGCCGGGCCCGCGCCGGCGGCGGCGCCTGCTGCCAGCCCGCTGCCGATGGCTGCGTCGGGCACGCCGCTGCTGGTGCTGCACGGCTCCAACGGCGGCACGGCCGAGGACATCGCGCGCCAGCTGGCCGAGGCCGGCCGCGCCCGCGGCCTGGCAGTGACGGTGGCCCCGCTGGACGCCCACGCCGACACGCTGCCCGCGGCCGTGCCCGAGGTGCTGCGCGCCGGGGGCCTGCTGCTGCTGGTGAGCGCCTCGTACAACGGCACGCCGCCCGACAACGCGCGCGCCTTGTGCGCCGCGCTGGCCAAGGCGGCGCCGGCAGACGCGCTGGCCGGCCTGCGCTACGCCGTGTTCGGCTGCGGCAACCGCGACTGGTCCAGCACCTACCAGGCTGTGCCGCGCCAGCTCGACGAGGCCCTGGCCGCCCGTGGCGCGCAGCGCCTGCTGCCGCGCGGCGAGGGCGATGCGCGCGAGGACCTGGAGGCCGATTTCCAGGCCTGGGCGGCGGCGCTGTGGCCGGCCGTGGCGGCGGCCTTCGAGCGGGCGCCTGGCCTTGCAGAGGCTGGCGCGCAGGGCGTGGGCCCCGGCGCGCACATTGGCCCCACCCCTGCGCCGGCCGATGCTGCCGCCGCGCTGCCCGCGCCGCTGCAGCTGCTCTGGTTGCCGGCCGCCGTGCCACCGGCCGCCACCCGCCTGCCCGGCGCGCTGCCGCTCACTGTGCGCGTCAACCGCGAGCTGCAGCAGCCTGGCGCCGACGGCCAGCCGCCCGCGCGCAGCACCCGGCATCTTGAGTTCGCGTTGCCGCCCGGCACCGAGGCACGCTGGCAGGTGGGCGACCACCTGGCGCTGTTGCCGCGCAACCCCGAGGTGCTGGTGCAGCGCGCGCTGCAGCGCCTGGGCCTGGACGGTGAAGCCCGGCTGCAGCTGGCGCCGCCCGCGCCCGGCGCGCGGCGCTGGCCGCACCTGCCGTATGCCGACCAGGGGCCGGCCCAGCCGCTGCACCAGCTGTTCGCCCACGCGCTGGAACTGCAGGCCCCGGCCACGCGCCGGCAGCTGCAGCTGCTGGCCGCCCACACCCGCTGCCCGCACAGCAGTGCGCAGATGGCCGCGCTGGCCAGCGCCTGGCAGGCGGCGCCCGACGCACCGCGCCCCAGCCTGCTGCAGCTGCTGGAACGCTGGCCGGCCTGCGAGGCGCCGCTGGCCGCGCTGCTGCCGCTGTGGCCGGCTTTGGCGCCGCGGCTGTACTCGGTGGCCTCGTCGCCGCTGGTGGATGCGCAGTGCATGGCGCTCAAAGTCTCGGTGGTGGATGCACCCTCGCGCCACGATCCCGACTTGCGCCACCGTGGCGTGTGTTCCAGCCAGCTGCAGCAGGCCCGGCCGGGCGATGTGTGGTGGGGCCGGCTGCAGCGTGGCGCGCCGGGCTTCACGCTGCCGGATGACCCCGCCGTGCCCTTGCTGATGGTGGCTGCCGGCAGCGGCATGGCGCCATTCCGCGGCTTCGCGCAGCAGCGTGCGGCGCTGCAGGCGGCCGGCGCGCGGCTGGGGCCGGCGCTGCTGGTGTTCGGCTGCCGGCACCCGCAGGTGGATGCGCTGCATGCCGACGAGCTGCAGGCCTGGGCCGAGCAGGGCGTGCTGCAGCTGCAGCATGCGTATTCGCGCCTGGGGCCGCAGCCGGTGTATGTGCAGCACCTGCTGGCCGGGCAGGCCGGGGCGGTGTGGGCGCTGCTGCAGCAGCCCGGCGCCCGCGTCTACGTGTGCGGCGACGGCGCGCACATGGAACCCGCGGTGCGCGCCGCACTGCAGGCCATCGCCCGGCAGCACGGCGCGCCCGACGACTGGCTGGCCGGGTGGCAGCGCGAGCAGCGCTATGTGATGGATGTATGGTCGGGCGGCTGAGCGCGCCGCGGCCTTCTCAAGACGACCGGCTGCAAGCACGGCGGATGGATTCTTTCCGGCACACCATGACCTTCAGCACCCCCAAGCCGCCGCTGCGTATCGTGATGGACCCGCGCGACAACGTGGCCATCGTCGCCAACGATGGCGGCCTGCCGGCGGGCACCGTGTTCGGCGATGGCCTCAGGCTGCGCGAGCATGTGCCGCAAGGCCACAAGCTGGCGCTGGTGGACCTGAAGGCCGGCGATGCCGTGCTGCGCTACGGCGTGGCCATCGGCCATGCGCAGCAAGACATGCCGCAGGGCAGCTGGGTGCATGAAAAGCGCCTGCAGATGCCGGCGGCGCGCGCGCTCCAGGGCCTGCCGATGGCCACCATGAAGCCCCCGGACGCCGAGCCGCTGACCGGTCACAGCTTCCAGGGCTACCGCAATGCCGATGGCTCGGTGGGCACGCGCAACCTGCTGGCCATCACCACCACGGTGCAGTGCGTGGCCGGCGTGGTGGAACAGGCTGCGCGCCGCATCCGCACCGAGCTGCTGCCGCACTACCCGAATGTGGATGGCGTGGTGGCGCTGGAGCACACCTATGGCTGCGGCGTGGCCATCGACGCGCCTGGCGCCGAGATCCCGATCCGCACGCTGCGCCACATCAGCCTGAACCCGAACTTCGGCGGCGAGCTGCTGGTGGTGAGCCTGGGCTGCGAGAAGCTGCCGCCGCAGCGCCTGCTGCCGCCGGGCAGCTTTCCGATCAGCGATGGCCAGGCGCCCGAAGACGGCCCCGACACCGTGTGCCTGCAGCACGATGCACATGTGGGCTACCAGGCCATGCTGGACCACATCCTGGAACGCGCGCGCCATCACCTCGAACGCCTGAACCGCCGCCAGCGCGAGAGCGTGCCGGCCAGTGCGCTGGTGGTGGGCGTGCAGTGCGGTGGCTCGGACGCGTTTTCGGGCGTCACCGCCAACCCGGCCGTGGGCTTTTGCGCCGACCTGCTGGTGCGTGCCGGCGCCACCGTGATGTTCAGCGAGAACACCGAGGTGCGTGATGCGGTGGAGCAGCTCACCGCCCGCG